>JBIKLM010000206.1:0-7551 GCA_044359835.1 Planctomycetota bacterium | reverse complement strand
TTGGGACCCAAGTGGAAGGTTCGGGCTGGTCGGCTCTGCTCAGGCCGGCTCGGCCTCGCGGCTCTTCTTGCGCGGGCGGCCGCCCTTGGGCTTGCGCTCCTTGATGGTCTCGTTGAAGGAGGCCCAGTCCTGGCTGCTGAAGAGGCGCACCTTGCAGCCGCAGTCGATGCAGTAGGAGTGCTCCATGCTCATCAGGTACCGGCGGTAGTCCTGGCAGGCGTCGCACCACTTGAGGTCGCTGTAGAAGTCGCTCGGTTGGGTGGTCATGGCGTGTGTCGGGCTCGCGGGTCTGTGGAGCGCCTCGTCGGCGTACGGCGGTCTTGACGCAGGCCGCGGGCCAAGCCGCGACCCGGGCCTGCCCGGCAGGTCCAAGTCCTTGTGGGGACTCGACTTGGGGGCGGGCCGCCGACCTCGGAGCGCGCTCGGGTCCGGGGCCGGGCGTCGTGTCTGCACAACACCTTGGAGCCCAGCCGCGAAGGGCGCGTCAAAGGCGCTCGAAAGTCCTGCAATTCCTGGGGCTAGGGCGATCCGAAGGCCGCCGGAACCCCCGCGGACGGGCGCCAGGAGCCGGTTGGAGCGTCGAAGGGAATGGACGTCGCCGTCCAAAGAACGAGACGCCCGGTCCCGGGCCCTCGGCGCCGGCCGCCGCGGGTTGCCCGCCCGGCTCGGCCCGCCCCGCCCCGAGGCGCTCCGAGGCGCTCCGGTCGGCGCCCGATGGCGCCCGATGGCGCCCTATGGCGCCGGCCCCCCGCACTGCCCCTGGACGCCCCTGCCGATCCGACCGTGCCGGCAGACCGCGCTGGCCGAGCAGGCCGGGCTGGCGCTTCGGTCCCTGGGGGACCCAGCGGCCCGCCTCGGCCGGCTGCGCGCACCGGGGCCGGCCCCGCGCCGCGCCTGGGGCTCCCCGACGGTCCCCTCAGGCCGGTGGGGCCCCGGCGCGCTCGCGGTGGCCCGCCAGGGCCAGAGCCACCCAGGCCTCGCTCTCGCGGGCCTGGGCCCTCTCCAGGGCCGCCGCCACCCCGAGGTCCCGGCCGTAGCCCTGGGCCAGGGCCCAGGCCGCCGCTTCGCGCAGCAGGGGCTCCGCCGACTCCAGCGCGGCCAGCAGCTCGGCCCGCCCGGCCTCCGAGGGCAGGTTGCCGAGCGCCACGGCGGCGTTGCGCGCCAGGCCCAGGCCCCCGGCGCGCGCCAGGGGGCTGCCGGCCAGGTCGAGCGGCGGCGAAGCGCCCCGCCCGGCGGCCAGGAAGCGCCGCAGGCTGCCCTCGGCGACCTCTTTGTGGGTCCCGAAGCGCTCGCTCTGGTCGGCGGCCCGCTGGCCGTAGGGGCAGACCTCGGAACACACGTCGCAGCCGAACACCCAAGCGCCGAAGGACGCGCGCAGCTCCGCCGGGGCCGGGCCGCGGTTCTCGATCGTGTGGTAGCTGATGCAGCGGCCCGCATCCACCTCGCCAGGGGCCAGGATGGCCTGCGTCGGGCAGGCGTCGATGCAGGCGCGGCAGCTGCCGCAGGAGCCCAGCGCCAGGTCCATGTGGCTGTCCGCTGCCAGCCGGGCGCGCCCGAGTTCCGGCGCTTCGCCGCGCCACACGAAGGCCAGCTCGCCCAGGAAGAACCAGGGGCCGAAGGGCCGCGAGAGCAGGTTGGCCGCCTTGGAGCGGAAGCCCAGGCCGGCTTCGGCGCCGTGGGAGCGTTCGAGCAGGGGCCCGGCGTCGACGATCGCGCGCGAGCTGCCGCGCTCGAAGCGCCGGGCCAGCTTCTTGAGGCGCTTGCCCAGCCAGCGATGGTAGTCGCGCCCGGCGGCGTAGCGGGCGATGCGCGCCCCGTCCGCGAGGCGCACGGCCGGCCGCGCGTGGGACACCGAGACCACCAGCAGCAGGCCCGGGCCAGCGACCAGTCCGCGCGGGTCGGCGATGCGCGGCGCCTGGCGCTCGATCCAGCCCATGCCCGCATGCCGGCCGGCGGCCAGCCAGGCCCACAGGCGCGGCGCGTCGGCGGGGGGCGCCAGGGGCGCCAGCCCGGCCGCGTCCAGGCCCAGCTCGAAGGCCGCATCGATCAGGTCGGCAGGTCCCACGGCCTCGATTGTGCCCCGCGCGGGGCCCGCCCGCAGCGGCCCCGGGGCGGCCCGTTCCCGCGGGGATAGACTCGCGCCCCACCCCAGGCCGACGTACCCCACCGCCATGCTCCGTTCGACGCTCCCCGCCTTCCTGCTGGTCCTGGCCCCGCTCGGCGCCGCCCACCTGGCCGGCCCGTTCCAGGAGCCCCCGCCGAAGCCCCGGACCGAGCTGGCCACGGAGGGCGATCGGGTGCGCGGGCTGATGCCGCAGGCCTACGGCGGCGCCGATCTGCTCGATGGGATCCGCGGATTCAAGTTCCGGCTGCTGCCGAGCCAGTTCGAAAAGCAACCGGACGGCACGTTCCTCGAGAAGCCCGGAGCGCCCTTCGAGGTCGAGGTCGACTACCGCACCGGCGAGCGCTCGCTGCGGCTCGAGGAGGTCATCGACGGACAGTCCGTGGTGCGGCTGCTCGGCCGCAGCGGGCAGCGCTGCTTCGTCGCCGGCAAGCCCTCCGAAGTCCCCGAGCTGCTGGCGGTCGCCCAGGAGCAGGCCAGCTCGATCTTGCAGTTCCTGGACGTCTACCTCGGTCCGCCCTCGGGCCGCCTGCCGCTGGTTTGGGACCGGGTGCGCGAGCGCGGCGGGGTGTCCTTCTACACCTTCGAGGCCCGCTCGGCGCTGAACCTGCCCATGCTGCTGTTCATCGGCATGGGCTCCCTGCGCGTCGAGCGCGTCGACCTGTTCGATCCGGAGACCGGCCAGCGCCAGCGCAGCCTGCGCTTCGAGGAGTTCGAGCCGGTCGGCGGTTTGCCCATGCCGCGGGCGCTGCGCATCGTCGATCGCGCGGGGGATCCCCTGGGCCTGTGGCGCTTCGAAGGCATGCAGCTGAACCCGGAGTTCCCCGAGGGGCGTTTCGAGGCGCTCTGAGCGCCGGGCCGCGGCGCCCCAGCTCGAGCCGGACGTGGGCTTCCGGCGGACCCTCGCGAGTCCGGGGGCCGGCGTCGGGCCGCGCGCCGAGGCCTGGGCGGGAAGGGTGGTGGCGGGGGCGCTGCGACCTGGGGCCGCCGCCCCGGGGCGCCCCTTGGACGGCTCCGTGGGCCCCCGAGCGCTCGCGCACCGAACCGACCAGGGCCTGTGCGGGCTCCCAGGGACGGGTCGGTCGGCAACCCTGGCCCGGGCTCGCGCCGGCGGGCGCCTGTCGAGCGGCCCGGCCGCCCGGTCCCCACGCCGTCCCCGATCGCCGGCCGCTGCCGCGGGGGGGCCCGCCCAGGCAGGTTCGACCCCGGGGCGCTGGTCAACGAAAAAGGGGGGCCAACGGTTCCGAAAAATGCGACTCAACCGGTCAACCTTTGCACAACCGTTACATTCGGGACGTTCGAAGGCCGCTCTCCGCCGGCTCGGCGGCCGGCCTTCCACAGTTCGACCTCCTGTCCCCCTTTCGGCGCCCCCCCGGCGTCCGAGGAGACGCATCTGATGCAGGGTACCCGTTCCCTAGGTCCCGAGCTCAGCCCCCCTCCGGGAGCGGATCGAGACTTGTGGCGCAGGAAGCTGGCCGCGCTGTCGGCCGAGGATCCGTCGGCGGACCTCGGCAGCCTCGACGCGCTGCTCACCTGCCCCTCCCTGTGCGGAGAGGACCTGCGCGATCAGCTCTCGACCGAGCTGATGCGCCGGTTCCGAGACAGCGGCTCGCGGGCCTGCTTCGGCCTGCTTTACGAGCTCAACTGGGGCCACCTGCACGTGCAGGTCGCCCAGCGCCTGCGGCGCTACCAGAGCCGGGCCGACGCCGGCGACCTCCTGCAAGAAGTTTTCTTCAATATCTATCGGTATCCGCGCAATTTCGACGCCGCTCGGCCGGAGGCATTCCGCGTCTGGACGGCGACCATCGTGCGCAACACGGTGCTCAAGCATCTGCGCAGCCTGTCCCGGTCCGGACGCGCTGAGGTGCCCTTCGAGGACCTCTCCGAACAGCCCGAATCCCATGCTTCGGAGCCCCTGGGCGATGTGATCGAGCAGGAGAGCGAGAGCCAATGCCGGCGTGTCTACCTGGTCTACCTGCACCTCTACCTGCACTTCTACAAGCAGCTCTCCCAGCGCGAGCAGACCGCCCTGCGGCTGGTCGAGGTGGACGAGATCAGCTACCGCGACGCCGCCGAGCAGCTCGGCATCCGCCTGGAGAACCTGAAGATGGTGATCTTCCGGGCTCGGCGGAAGATCTACCGAGCCATGAAGCGGGTCTTCGAGGGGCTGCCTGCCGATTTCCGCCCCGCCCGTGAACCCCGCGAAGCCCAGGCCGCCGGCGCCGTCTTGACGCCCCGTCCGCCTCGATCCGCCCCCGAGACACCGCCACCGCCGGGCCGCGTGGCGATCTCGCGCCGGCCCGGTGCTTCGGTTGCACCCAAGGCCCGCGCCTTCGATCCCGCCGCCCCGAAAGAAACACGACCCGCTCCCAAACCGACCCGCAGCCAAGCCCCGAATCCCGACGAATCTCGAACCCCCTGCGCCGAACAAGCCAGCCGCGAGGACCACAGCCGATGAAACCTCCCTTCGGTGAACGCTCCGAGAACGAACCGCGCGAGTCCCTCGGGACCCCCGCGGCTGACGCCGCTGCTGCCGGTGCCCAGCTCTCCGCCGACCCCTGGGCCGACGGCTTGGCCGAGGCGGCGCAGGAACTCTCCGACGGCCTGCCCATGGGCGGCGCGGAGAGCCTCAGCGAGCGCGAGCTGCTGCAGTTCGACCTGTCGCAGATGATCGACGGCGAGCTGTGCGAGGAGCCGGCCGCGCGCACCCTGGAGCGCCTCGAAGCGCTGCCGGAGTGCCGCGACTTCTTCGAGCACATGCTGACCCAGCTGGGCGCGCACCGGGACCTGAGCCGTCCGGAGACCCTCGTCGAGCACTATCGCGAACTGATCGGCGGGCGCCTGCCCAAGGACCTCGAGACCCGCCAGCTGGTGCACCGTCTGGCCTCGATCTTCTACCAGGTCGGCAAGGCCTACGCCCTGTCCGCCTTCGATCCGGACTGGCGCCAGCGCGTGTTCGAGCGCGCCGTCTCGGTCGATGCCGCCCGCTCCCAGGGGCGCGGGTTCATCGACGGGGTCGCCAGCCGCCAGGCTGAAGGCGATGCCGCGCGTTTCGGCCAGGTCGACTGGCGCCAGAAGCGCCACCTGCTGAACGGCCTGCTCGAGCGCATCGAGCGCCCGGCCGACAAGGCCAAGCGCATGCTCGAGGAATGCCTGCGGATCGAGCCCGACTATGATCCGGCGCAGCTCTACCTGGGCTTCCTGGAACAGAAGGCTGGCCTCAAGCTGCGCGCCGCCAAGCGCTTCCGGCAGGTCTTCGACGACGCGGTCGATCCGGGCAACCGCGGGCACGCCGCCATGCAGCTCGGCAAGCTATACGTCGCCGAGGGCGAGTTCCGCACCGCGCTGGTCTGGTTCCGCTGGGTCGGTCTGAGCGGCCTGGCGCGGCTCGACGAGCGCTTCTTCCCGGCCAACTTCAACATCGGCCTGTGCTACGCCCACCTCGAACAGCCGGCGCGGGCGATCGCCGCCTTCCGCGGCATGCTCGACCGTCACCCCGGACGGCGCGCCGAACTGGCCCAATTCTTCGCCCGCTCACCGAAGCTGCGCCTGTGCATCGACAGCCAGCCCGGTTTTGCTGCCGCCTTGCTTGCCCGTTGCCCCGAACTCTTCTCCGTCTCCGCGGACGGAGCGCGTCCCGCCTGACCATGCGCTCTCCCATCTCCATGAAGCTCTCGCACACCTCGCGCCACCCCTGGTCCCGCCTGCTGGCCACCTTGGTCCTGCTGGTCGGTCTGTGCAGCTCGGCCTTCGCCCAGAGCGACAACACGACGGGCGACGGCGCCGCCAGCGGCCCGCCCCCGGGCCCGATGTTCGCCGACGAAGCCATCGGCACCCTGCCGACCTACTGGACCGAGCAGGAATTCGTCTACTTCCCCGGCCCGGTCGGCGCGGTCTTGATGGCCATCCAAAAGGGCCAATCCTTCGAGGCCGTGGTGCCGGTGCAGCTGGTCAAGCCGCTGTTCAAGACGGCCAGCGGCCTGGGCTTCGCCTTGGTCGGCCCGGCCGGCCCCGGACTGCTCCGCGTGCGGATCTTCGGAGCGGTCGAGCTCGGGCTCGATTCCGCGGTGATGGCCAGCGCCAAGATCCAGACCCAGCTGCGCTTCGGCATCGACTACCTGTTCGGGCATGCGCAGGTGTTCAAGAACGGCCAGGCCAGCCAGCCCTTCACCCTGCTCTCGACCGCGGGCATGGTCGATCTCGGCCTCCTGCCGATCGCCCAGGGCAAACTGCTGGTGAACGGCATCGGCTGCCGCGCCTGGACCCCCAAGAACCAGCAGGCCCGGGCGCGCGTGATGCTGCAAAGCGGCGTCATCCGCGTCGTGATGAGCTACTCCTGACAGCCGTAAAAAAAGATCGGCTCGAGGCTCCGCCCGAGCCGATCTTTTCGGGTCTGCTGACAGTTTCGGAGGGTCTGCCAAGGGCGATTCGTCGGAGTTCGGGCGGCTGCAGGCGAATGGGGCCGCATTCGTAGGTGTGCCGGACGCGCGCTGGCTCCGCTCCCGGCTCTCGAACTCCGGGGGGCCCTAGCGCCCCGTCGCCGGGGAGGTCTTGAGACCTGCCGCCGACACCCCGGACTTGCCCGGCTACCTGGAAAGGGCGCTTGGCCAGCGGCTTCCCGGAGGCCGCCTCGACCCGCACGCCGACGTTCTCAGGGGTGGGGCGCCTGCGGGTGGGCGGGGATCTGGCCCCCAACGGCTCGATCCAGCTCCGGGGGAGCGCGGATCGAGGCGATCCAGGGCAGCAGGGTTTGGCGGCGTAGGCAAAGCGGGTTGCCGTGGGAGAGGTGCTGGCAGACGGCGGCGACCGCGGCTCGGTGGGAGGCCGGGGAGCGGCGACCCTGGCGCAGGTCAAAGGCCGAGCGCTCGAGGCGTCGGCGCAGGAGGTCGAGGCTTCCTCGGCGGATGCGGCGCAGGCCGGGGTAGAGCGTCCAGCCAAGGAACGGCATGCCACAGCGGCTGGGGGCCAGCCGCGCGGCGCGCGCTTTCAATTCCAGGCCCAGCTCCGCCCCGAGGAATTCCGCAGTGTCGCGCTGGGACGCGCGCAGTTCGGCTTGGGTGGGCGCAATGGACTGGGCCGGGCGGTCTGATCAACGGGGACATGCCGATCGATCCGAAGCGGCGGGCGGCGCCGTGATGTTTCGCTCCAGGCGTCTGGGCGGTGGGTCGGGAGGTGAGGCCGTAGCGACGAATTCGCAGGTGCTCAGCCGCAGGGACGTTGAGCGCTGGGCGGCTCGATTTCGACCTGTCCAGGGCAGACTGGCGAGCTGGCCTTGGGTCCCAGCTCCATGCAATCGAATTCTCAGCCCAGCATGCGCGCCGCGCAGCGGTTCCGTTACGGTCCGCCCGCGGTTGTGGAGATCGGGAGCCGGGCGCGGCCCCGGCCGGGGCGTGGGGAGCTGTTGGTGCGGGTGCGGGCGGCGTTGGTTT
>JBIKLM010000205.1:0-7559 GCA_044359835.1 Planctomycetota bacterium | reverse complement strand
CGATGGCCAGGCTGCCGCGCCCGCGCCGCGAAGGCACCGGCTGGCCGCTCTCGGCGGCCAAGAGGTCCGCTTCGTACTCGGCACGGGTCTTGATCTCGATGTCCCAGCCGCACAGGCGGCTGGCCAGGCGCACGTTCTGGCCCTTCTTGCCGATCGCCAGGGACTGCTGATCCTCGTCGACGATCACCGTAGCCGAGCGCTTCTCGACGTCCGGGTAGATGTTGTCGATGTTGATCAGGGCCGGCTTGAGGCCGTTCTGGATCAGGGTTTCGAGGGAATCGCTCCAGCGGATGATGTCGATGCGCTCGCCGCGCAGCTCGTCGATCACCGCCTTGATGCGCGCGCCGCGCACGCCCACGCAGGCCCCGATCGGGTCGATCTTCGGATCCGTGGAGATCACCGCCATCTTGCTGCGATAGCCCGGCTCGCGGACCACGCGCTTGATCTCGATGATCTTGTCGGCGATCTCGGGCACTTCGAGCTCGAACAGGCGGCGCACCAGGTCCGGGTGGGTGCGCGAGACCACGATGCGCACCCGCGGGCCGTCCTTGCGCACCTCGAGCACGATCGCGCGCATGCGGTCGCCGGGCTGGAAGCTCTCGCCGCGCATGCGCTCTTCGCGCGGCAGGTAGGCCTCGACCTTGCCCAGGTTGATCACCGAGGAATCGCCCTCGAAACGCTGCACGGTGCCGTGGACCAGCTGGCCCACGCGCGCTTCGTACTCGTCGTAGAGCACGTCGCGCTCGGCCTCGCGCATGCGCTGCATCATGACCTGCTTGGCGTTCTGCGCCGCGATGCGGCCCAGCATCTCGGGGTCGAGCTCGTACTCGCCCTCCTCGTCCTCGATGTGGATCTCGCCCGACTTGCGGTCGATCTGGACCACCAGGTCCTCGCCGGCGCCCAGCCGCTTCTTGATCGCGGTCGCAATCGCGAATTCGAGGCCCTCGAACAGGACCTCCTTCGGGATGTCGCGATTGCGATGGATGGTGTCGACCATCCGGACGAGCTCTTCGGGGTTCATGGTGGGGCGCGGCGTTGGGGTGCGCGGCTCTCGCTGCGCAGGTCGATGGGCGGGCGGCTCGAGGCGCGGGCTGGGTCGGGCTTCGGGATGGCGGCGTGCTGCCTGGGTCGTGCTGTCGTCGGGTGGAGGTCGGGCTGAGGGCGCGCCGCGGCGCAGGTCCGCTGCGTTGGAGTCGGCCCGGCTGCGAGGCGCAGGGCGCTGCGCTTCTCGAGCTGGGCGCTGTGCTTCCCGAGCTGCGCGCTGGGGGCGGTGTTGTCGACTCGGCGGGGTCTCGGGGCCGGCGCGTCGGCGCCGGGCGAGAGACCCTGGACCCGGACGAGGTCGGCGGGAGAGGGGATCGGAGGTGACGCTTGGGTCGGTGTGGGCTGGCCAGCGCGCACGGCGCGATCCCCTGGGACAAAATCACCCCCGGTCGGGACCGCCTCTGCGGCCCCCCCGGGGGTCATTCCGCTTGCTGGATCGAACGAGCGCGCGCGAAGACCTGGTTCGTGGAAGCGCTATTGTGATGCCCCCGGCCGGTCAAGTCAACGCCGCCGGAGCGCCCCAAAGGACCGGGATGCCCCTGTTCAGCCCTTTTCCCAGCTCCGACTCGCCCCAAGGGGTCCCCTCGACCGGCCCCGGGCAGGCCCCCGGGCTTCCCGGCCCCCGGGCGGCGGCCTCGGCCCTGCCCTCGGGCGGGACGGGCGGCGCAGACCCCGGGGATACGGCGGGCGAGGGCCTGGAGGCCCGCCTGCGGCGCCTGGCGGGCAGCGCGGCCACGGTCCTGCTGGTGGGCGAGAGCGGCACGGGCAAGTCCCGCGCCGCGCGCCGCCTGCACGAGCTGTCCGGCCGCCCGGGAGCCCTGGTCCTGGTGCACCTGGGGGCGCTCTCGCCGAGCTTGATCGAGTCCGAGCTTTTCGGCCACGAGGCCGGTGCCTTCACCGGCGCCCAGCGCGCCCGCCAGGGGGCCTTCCGGCGGGCCCACGGGGGCACCCTGGTGCTCGACGACGTCGAATTGCTGCCGCGCGAGTCCCAGGTCAAGCTCCTGCGGGTGCTGCAGGAGCGGGTCGTCGAGCCCCTGGGCGCCGAACGCTCCGAGCCGATCGACGCCCGTTTCGTCGCCACCACCTCGGCGCGGCTCGCCGACGAGGTCGCCGCCGGCCGCCTGCGCAACGACCTCTATTGGCGCCTCAACGTGGTGGCCATCGAAGTGCCGCCCCTGCGAGCTCGCCGCGCCGAATTGCAGGATCTGGCCCAGGGCCTCCTGCAGGCGGTGGCGGAGCGCGCCCAGGTGCCGCCGCGGGGCCTTTCGGCCGGGGCCTTGCAGCGGCTCTCGGCGCACCCCTGGCCCGGCAACGTGCGCGAGCTCGAAAACGCCCTGGAGCGGGCCCTGGCCTTGAGCCGCGGGGAGGGGCCCCTGGAGGCCGCCGATTTCGAGTTCCTTTCGGAGGGGTTGCTGGGCGCTGCCGATCGCCTGGCCTTGCAGGCCCTCGCCCAGGGCATCGATCTCGAGCGCTTCGAAGCCGCCCTGCTGCGCGCCGCCTGGGCCCAGGAGCGCGGCAACCTGAGCGCGGCCGCGCGGGCCGCAGGCCTTTCCCGCCGCGCTTTCGAGTACCGGCTGCAGCGACTTCTGGCGCCCGCGGATGGCCCGCCCGCGGGACAAGCCGGGGCGGAGCCGGAGGGCGCGCCGTGAGGTCCGGCGCTGATCCGCGCGGGGCTGCGCGCCCGAACCGCGTCGGCCCGCGGGGACGCGCCTGCCGGCCGCGGGTCGGGGCGCTCCTCGCGGCCGCCCTCTGGTGGGCGCTGTGCGCGGGTCCCAGCGCTCGGGCGGCGCCGGGCGACCTCGATCAGCCCGATCGCGAGCGGGTCGAAGCGGCGCTCGAACGCCTGGCCGCGGGCCCCGCGGAGGCGCTGGAGGCGGCGCTGGCCGGATTCGAGAGCGCGCCCCTGGCCGGGCGCGCGGCGCGCGCGGAGCTGCTGGTGCGCGCCGGCCGCCCGGAGCACATCTCCCTGGCTCTGACCTGGCTGTCCGAGCCGGGCCTCGAGGTGCGCACCCGGCTGGTCGAGTTCCTCGGGCGGGCGGATCTGCTCGATGCCGAGGCCGCGGCGCGCTCCGCGGGCCTGGCGGCCCTGGCCCGGGCCGCGGGCCCGCACGATCTGCGCAGCGCCGCCCTGCGCGCCCTGGGACGCCTCGATGCCGCTTCGAGCGCCGACGAACTCGAGGCCCTCGCTCCCCGGCTGCCGGCCGAGCTGGCGCGCGAGGCCGTGGTCGCCCTGGGGGAGCTCGACGCCGGCCAGCTCGCGATCCGCAGGCTGGTCGAGGCCGCCGCCGCGGGCCGCTCCGCGCTTCCCGAACCGGCCTGGACCGCGGCCCTCGAGCCCTACGGCAAGCGCCTGCCGCGGCTGCCCGAGGGCGGGCTCGCGCCCGCGGAGCGTGCGCCGTTGGTGCTGTTCTCACGCCATCCCTCGCAGGCCGTGCGCGAGGCGGCCGCCAAGGCCCTCGACGCCGCCTTCGATCGGCTGCTGTGGCTCGGCGAGCGCGAACGCCTGTTCGCCCTGCTCGAGGGCCTGGCCGGCGACGGTTTCGATGCGGCCGCCCTGACCTACCGCCTGGCCTGCTTGTGCCTGTCGAGCAGCGGCGACCTGGCCGGGGCGCGGCGCGCCGCGGCGGCGCTGCTCGAGGCCGCCCCGGGACGCAGCCCGGTCGAAGCGCGCGCCTGGCGTTTCGCCGGCCATTACCTGTTGGCCAGCGCCGATCTGTGCGCCGGCGAGGTCCAGGCGGCCCGCGAGGCCTACGGGCGCGCCGCGGAGGTCCTGCAGGCCGAGCTCGCCGAGCGCCCCGAACTGCGGCGTCGGCAGGGCGCCCCGGCCCCGGCGGAAGCCGAGCGGGCGGTCGAAGCCCAGGCGCGCTTGGCGCTGTGCCGGCTGATGTCGGCCGGTGCGCTGCTGCGCGGCGGCGCCGAGCCTGAGGCCGCCGAGCTCGAAGGCGAGCTCGAAGCGGCGCTCCTGGCCGCGCTGGAGGCGCAGCTCGTCGACGTGCGCCACGACGGCCAGACCAACGCGGCCGGCCTCGATCTGCTGCTCGATGGCGAGCTCTCGCCGCGCCGCCTGCTGTGTTTCGCCGAAGTCCCCGGCGATTGGCCCCGGGAGCAGCGCCTCGAATGGCTCGAGCGCCTGCTCTCGGCCCTGGCCAAGCTCTCGCCCGGCGAACTGCCCGGCCTCGATGCCCACCCCGCCCCCACCCCAGGACCTGCCGGAGGACAGCCCGGCCCGCGGGGCCGCCCGCCAGGAGCGCCTGAGGGCCCTGCGCCTGGCCGAGCTCGATCGCATCGCGCGCCGGCTCTCCGATCCGGACCAGCGCCGCAACCGGCTGCTCTGGCGCCAGGTGGAACAGGATTTGTTCGCGGCCCTCGAGCGCGACCAGCAGCGCGGCTACGTGGCCCCGCTCGAATTGCGCACGCCCTCGCTGGCGGCCCTCGACCTGGCCGTGGACCATCGCGCCACCGGCCGCGCCGATCGCGCGGTGGCCGTGCTCGAGCGCATGCGCGCCGAGCTGGCGCGGGCCACGGGCAGCGCCTCCGCCGGGGCTTTTTTCGAGGAATGGATCGGGGCGCGCATCGGTTGGGCGCTGGGTTCGAGCCTGTCGGACCGCGGGCTCGGCGATGACCTGGCGCGCGCCAGCGCCGAGCTGGACGGCGCCTCCCAGCGCCTCGAGACGATGCAGCGCGAGCTGCAGCAGCGCCTGGACGAGCTGGGCCAGGGCCGGCTCGGCGCCCTGGTGCTCGAGGAGGTCGATCCGGCCGAGCGCGAACGGCTGCTGGCCCAGCAGCGCTTGGTGCGGCGCTTCCAATCGGATGTCAAGGTGGCCCAGGCGGTGCACACCAACGTGCGCCTGCAGGATCCCGAGCGCGCGCGCCAGCTGTTCGAGGCGGCCCTCGAACTGGAGCAGAACGACTTCATGCGCGCCCTGCTGGCCTGCTATCGCGCCCGCGCCGGCCGCCGCGCCGAAGCGCGCTTCCTGCTGGCGCGGCTCGAGCCCGCCCCGGACCTGTTCTACAACCTGGCCTGCGCCCACGCCCTGCTCGGAGACCTCGAGCTGGCGCTCGAGTACCTGGCCCGCGAGCTCGATCCGAGCCGCATGGGGGCCCTGGCCCTCGAGCGGCAGAAGGCCTGGGCCCGAGGCGATCCGGATCTGGCCAGCCTGCGCGGGGATGCGCGCTTTTCGGCCTTGACCGAGCCGGCCCAGCCGGGCGAATCCGTGCGTTGAGCGCCCGCTCGGCGAGCGGGCTCGGCAGCAGGTCGGCGCGGCCCGGGCGAGCCGCGAACGCCCGCTGGCGCAGGCCCGTGGCGCGATCCGCCCGGCGTTCGCCGGCGCCCCGCAGCCCCGCAGCGATCCCGGAGCCTGCGCGAGCATGGGCTCAAAAGCGCCAAAGTCGCGAGCAGCGAGCGCCCCGGGTTGCCCGCGGTTGGACGGGCGCCGAGCGCCGGTGGGGCGCGCCGGCTCGGCCGCCGCCCGCGACCCGCGGCGGGTTCGCCGGCCCAGCGCTGCTAGACTCCGCGCCCCTTTGACCTGCGCTCCCCGAGCGCTTCATCCTCCATGGGCAAGATCCTCACCTCCGGCAAAGGCCGGCGTTGGCTCGAAGCGGGCCATCCCTGGCTGTATGCCGACGACGTGGCCGAGGCCAGCGCCCAGCCGGGCGAGCTGGTGCCGGTGTTCGCGCCCAACGACGCACCGCTCGGCTGGGGGCTGTTCTCCAGCGAATCGCGCATCGCCGTGCGTTTGGTCACCCGCGGCCCCGAACAGCCCAACCGGGGTTTCTGGGCCGAGCTGATCGACCGCGCCGTCGGCCAGCGCGAGCGCCATGGCCTGCTGACCCCGCGCGGCGCCTGCCGGCTGGTGCACGGCGACGCCGAACGCCTGCCCGGACTGGTGGTCGATCGGTACGCCGACACCCTGGTGGTGCAGAGCGGCTGCCAGGGCTCCGATCGCATGCGCGACTTCTTGATCGAGCTGCTGCTCGAGCGCCTGGGCGGGGGCATCGAGCACGTGCTCGACCGCTCGGACGCCTCCGTGCGGCGCCTGGAGGGCCTCGAGCCGCGCGTCGAATGGCTGCGCGGGGGGCCCCATGAGCTGCTGATCGAGGAACCCGGTGGGCTCTCCTACGAAGTCGACGTGGTCGCCGGGCACAAGACCGGCCACTACCTGGACCAGCGCGAGAACCGGCGTTTGGCGGCGGCCCGCGCGGCCGGTCGCCGGGTGCTGGATGCCTTCTGCTACGACGGCCTGTTCGGCATCCGCTGCGCCCTGGCTGGCGCGGAATCCGTGCTGTGCTTGGACCAGGCCGCCGCGGCGGGCGAGCGCCTGCGCCGCAACGCCGAGCGCAACGGCGTCGCCGATCGGGTGCACTTCGAGAAGGTCAACGCCATGCAGGATCTGCGCGAGCGCGCCCAGCGCGGCGAAAGCTACGGCCTGGTGGTGCTCGACCCGCCGGCCTTCGCGCGCAACCGCCGCGAGGCCGAGGGCGCGGCCCGCGGCTATCGGGAACTCAACCTGCGCGGCGCCAAGCTGCTCGAAGCGGGCGGCCATCTGCTGACCGCCTCCTGCTCCTACAACGTTTCGCGCAGCGAGTTCGAGGGCTATGTGGCCGCCGCGGTCAACGATGCCCGCCAGTTGGGCTTCCTCGAGGAGAGCCGCGGCGCGGGCATCGACCACCCGGTCTCCTTGGACCTGCCGGAGAGCGAGTACCTCAAGTGCCTGCTGCTGCGGCTGTACCCGGCCGGCGGGCGTGTCAGCGAGGGCCGCGGCGATGGCTGAGCTCCCCGAAGGGCGCCTGTGGATCCGCCTCAACGGCGCCGAGCGGCAGGTCGAGGCCGGCGTCACGGTGGCGCAGCTGGTCGAGACCCTGGGCCTGCCCGCGGGCGCGGTGGCGGTCGAGATCGACCGCCGCCTGGTGCCGCGGCGCAGCTGGGGCGAGCGCCGCATCGAGGCCGGGCAGGCGGTAGAGCTGGTCACGCTGGTGGGCGGCGGCTGATCCGCGCTGGCCGGGGTCGGTGCGGGCCAAGTCCGCGCCGAACCGGCCAGCCGCTCGCGCGCGGGCGCCCTGTCTGCGCAGGCCGCGATCCGCGGCGGTCCGAGATTTTGGCTCAGGACCCTCCCTGGAGGGCGGATCGGTGCGCAGGCAGGCACGGGGCTCGGCCGGGGCTCCCCGGGCCGCTGCTGCCGTCCCTGGGCTCCGGGCCGGGCGACGGGACTGGGCTGCCGGGGAGCACGCAGCTTGGCCAGGCCGCCTGAACCCGGGGCGGGGCCCCTTCCGCACCGCGTTGCGGGCCGGGCTGGAGCTCGACCTGCGTCTCAAGCGCAGCGCCCGTGCTCCCGCGGGCTCGGGCCGGCCGGGGCGGCGCCGTGGACGCCGCGCGTCCTCGCCGGGGCGGCGGCGCAAGCCGCCCGACCCGCCGAGGCCAGGTCCCTGGGCGCTCGCCCCGAGCGCGCAGGCGCCGCCGCGCCCGGGTCCACCGGCCCAGCGGCGCGGGCTGGAGCGAGCCCGCGCGGCCTCGGTGC
>JBIKLM010000204.1:0-7576 GCA_044359835.1 Planctomycetota bacterium | reverse complement strand
GTGCACGTCATGCAGGGCAATTCGAGCCCCGCGGCGCTGCCGGCCGCGGGGTTCGGCGGGCCGGTCGCCGGCGCTCCGGCGGTCGATGCGGGCGGCCGCCCGGCCGTTCCGGCCAATCTGCCCCCCGGGGCTTTCGTGTTCAAGAGCCCGATGGTGGGCACCTTCTATCGCAAGCCCTCCCCGGATTCCGACTCCTTCGTCGAGCCCGGCAAACGCATCAAGGAGGACACCACGGTCTGCATCATCGAGGCCATGAAGGTGATGAACGAGATCAAGGCCGAGGTCGAGGGCACGGTGCTCGAGGTCCTGGTCCAGAACGCTGAGCCGGTCGAATTCGGACAACCCCTGTTCCTGATCCAAAAAGGCTGATGTTTCGCCGCGTCCTGGTCGCCAACCGCGGCGAGATCGCGCTGCGCATCATCCGTGCAGCGCGCGAACTCGGCATCGAGACGGTCGCCGTCTACTCCCAAGCCGACGCCGATGCCATCTATCTGCAGATGGCCGACGACGCGATCTGCATCGGACCGGGCCCCAGCGCCCAGTCGTACCTGAACATCCCTTCGATCATCTCGGCCGCCGAGATCGCCGACGTGGACGCCATCGTGCCGGGCTACGGCTTCCTGGCGGAGAACGCGCACTTCGCCGAGGTCTGCCGCTCGTGCAATATCCAGTTCGTCGGGCCGGATCCCGAGACGATCGCCTCCCTGGGAGACAAGGCCCGGGCCCGCGAGATGGCGGTGGCCGCCGGGGTGCCGGTCGTGCCCGGCTCCGACGGCCTGATCCAGGACGAGGACCAGGCCATGTCCGTGGCCCGCAAGCTGGGCTATCCGGTGATGATCAAGGCGGCTGCGGGCGGCGGCGGGCGCGGCATGCGCGTGGCGCGCAACGACGCCAGCCTGCTCTCGGGCTTCCACGCGGCGCGGGCCGAGGCCGAGGCGGCCTTCAAGGACGGCAGCCTGTACCTCGAAAAGTTCATCGAGAACCCGCGGCACGTCGAGATCCAGATCCTGGGCGACAAACACGGCAACCTGGTGCACCTGTTCGAGCGCGATTGCTCGGTGCAGCGCCGCCACCAGAAGGTCATCGAAGAGTCGCCCTCGCCGTCGCTGACCCCCAAGCTGCGCGAGCGCATGGGCAAGTCGGCCCTGGCCATCGCCCGCCAGGCCAAGTACCACAACGCCGGCACGGTCGAATTCCTGCTGGACAGGAACGGCAACTACTACTTCATCGAGGTCAACGCGCGCATCCAGGTCGAGCACTCGGTCACCGAGCTGGTCACGGGTGTCGACCTGATCCAGCAGCAGTTGCGCATCGCCTCCGGCGAGCGGCTGGACTTCAAGCAAGACGACCTGCGCCAGGTCGGCCATGCGATCGAGTGCCGCATCAACGCCGAGGATCCAGACCGGGATTTCCAGCCTTCGCCCGGCAAGATCGAGCGCTTCTTCGCCCCCGGCGGCCCGGGGATTCGCTGGGACAGCCATGCCCATGCGGGCTATCGGATCCCGCCCTTCTACGATTCGATGATCGGCAAGCTGATGGCCCACCGCGGCAACCGCCCGGCGGCCATCCGCACCATGTTGCGGGCGCTCGGGGAGTTCGTGATCGAAGGCCCGCGCACCACGATCCCGTTGCATCAGAAGGTGCTCGGGCACCCGGACTTCCTGGCCGGCGAGCACGACACAGGGTTCGTCGAGCGCTACTTCATGAACCGGCCCCGCGGGGGCGCCTGAGCCCATGCACGCGCGCCGCGCCGGATCGCTGAGCCTCGAGGCGCTGCTGGCCCTGCTGGCGGTCCTCGCGGCTTCGGGCTGCCGAATACAGCGCTGGCCGGGCCCGATGCGGCCGACGGTGCTGCCCCTGCCGGGCGGTGAGGACGCCGCCGAGCCCCCGGGGCTCGAAGAGATCGTGGCCGTGCGGCACAGCGCGCCGGTGTCCGTGCGCCAATGGGGCAGCCCGTCCGCCTATCCGCTCGACCGCAGCCACGCCAAAGAACGGGTGCGGGCTGGAGGCTGGGTGCTGTCGGGGGCCGGGGCGCGCGCCGAGGTGCTCTGGCCCCTCGAGCCCGCGTCGGTCGAGCTGATCGACGCCGGCGTCGCGGCGGTGGGGGAGCGCTCTCGGGATGAGCCCGCGCTCAAGTTCCTCTCCTTGACGCGCGCCAAGCTGTACCTGGTGCCTGGCATGCGCATCGCACTGCCGGGCGGGGCCACCGTGGCCGGCGATCCGAGCGACCCGAGCGGCCCCTTCGTGCTGGAGTTCATCGAGCCCAACCTGATCCGCGTCGACAACCAGGCCAAGGTCTCCGCCTACGTGGCCTTCCGCGAGGAAGTCCTGACCCTGGGGCCCGGACAGCAGGTGGATCTCGGTCTGCTCGAGATCGGAACCGCTCCGCTCGAATCCCGAGCGGATCTGCGCCTGCTCGCCGCGCGGGGCGAGCGCGGAACCCTGCTCGAGGGTTTGGCCGAGGGCGGCCTCGAGTCGCGGGCGGATGGCGCGGGACTGGCCGTGGTGGCGCGCACCCGGGGAGCCCTGGACGCCCTGGGGGTGCGCATCCGCCTCGAGGCCGGCGAAGCCGCCCTGCTGTGGGCCTTGGACGCGCCCCGGCCCGCGGCGCTGTCCGCCCCGGAAGCCGGGACCGGGGTCCAAGGCAGCGCGGCGGAAGCGCCGGTGTCGGAAGCCGCCCATGCGCCGGTCGAACCGGCCCTGCCGCCGGTGGAGCAACCCTCGCCGCCGGTGGAGCAACCCTCGCCGCCCGTGGAGCAACCCTCGCCGCCCGTGGAGCAACCCTCGCCGCCCGTGGAGGGATCCTCGCCGGCGAACCCGGAGCCCCCGGTCGGCTCTGGGGAGGAACCGCCGATCTGAATCGCCGGGCGGCCTTCGCCGGGGCCCTTGCCAGGCCGATCGGCGAAGGCGTCCTCGGGCGCCGAGGCTGATGGGGACCAGCGCGGCAGGCAGGGGCCGGCCCCGCGGCCCGCGAAGCGCGCACCGGATCCCAGCGCCCCGTCCCGCTGCTCGGCCGACGCACGGGGCTCCTGCGCTTGCTCGCGCCCACGGCCGCGCACCCGCCCCGGCGCGTTCCAGAGCACGGCGAGCCGACGGCGGAGCAGCCTCCCGGGCGATCCGCGGCTCCGGGGCCCTCGCCTTTCCCTGGCGCGGTCTGGCCGCGGGGCGGCACAATCTCCGACCCAACAGCGAGACTTCGATCCCGGGGCTGGCCCCTGTGCGTCCCTCGCCCGGCCCAGCCGGTCGAGGATGGGCCCACCGAGCGCCGACGATCCGGCCCCCCGCCCTCAACAGCAGCCCCTATGTCCAATCCCCGCGTCCTGGTCACCGGTGGTGCCGGCTTCCTCGGCAGCCACCTCTGCGAGCGCTTCCTGGCGGAAGGCCACGAGGTGATCTGCATGGACAACCTGATCACGGGCAGCCTCGACAACATCGAGCACCTGTTCGGGAACGCCCGCTTCCGGTTCATGCACCAGGACGTGACCGAGTTCATCCACGTGCCGGGGCCCCTGGACTACGTGCTGCACTTCGCTTCGCCGGCCAGCCCGATCGACTACCTCGAGCTGCCCATCCAGACCCTCAAGGTGGGCTCCCTGGGCACCCACAAGGCCCTCGGCCTGGCGCACGCCAAGAAGGCGCGCTTCCTGCTGGCCTCGACCTCCGAGGTCTACGGGGATCCGCTGGTCCACCCCCAGCGCGAGGATTACTGGGGCAACGTCAATCCGGTCGGCCCGCGCGGCGTCTACGACGAGGCCAAGCGCTTCGCCGAGGCCATGACCATGGGGTACCACCGCTATCACGGCGTGGAGACCCGCATCGTGCGCATCTTCAACACCTACGGGCCGCGCATGCGGCTCGAGGACGGCCGGGCCCTGCCGGCCTTCATGGGCCAGGCCCTGCGCGGCGAGAACGTGACCGTCTTCGGCGATGGCAGCCAGACGCGCTCGTTCTGCTACGTGGATGACCTGATCGAGGGCATCGTGCGCCTGCTGCGCTCGAACGAGGACATGCCGACCAACATCGGCAATCCCCACGAGATGACGATCCTCGAATTCGCCCGCACGGTGATCGAGCTGTGCGGCTCGCGCTCGCAGATCATCTTCAAGCCGCTGCCCCAGGACGACCCCAAGGTGCGCCAGCCGGACATCTCCAAGGCCCGCCGCGTGCTGGGCTGGGAGCCCAAGGTCGATCTGCGCACCGGGCTGACCCGCACGCTGGCTTACTTCAAGACCCGGGTCCAACCGGTGCGCTGAGCCATGTGCGGCATCGTCGGAGCCTATCTGCGCCAAGGTTCGGTGGCCGAAGGCCTTTTGAAGGGCCTGGCGACGCTCGAGTACCGCGGCTACGACAGCGCCGGCCTGGGTGTGCTGGTCGGTGAGCGGGTCGAGGTGCGCAAAAAAGAGGGCCGGCTCTCGGAACTCGAGCAGCTGCTGCGCCAGGACCCGCTGCCGCCTTCGCCGATCGGTGTCGGGCACACGCGCTGGGCGACCCACGGGGAGCCCTCCGACGTCAACGCCCATCCGCACAGCGACCAGGGCGGCAACCTGGCCCTGGTCCACAACGGGATCATCGAGAATTACCTCGAATTGCGCCCCGAGCTGGAGGCGGCCGGGGTGGTGCTGAAGAGCGAGACCGACACCGAGCTGCTGGCCCAGCTGATCGGCCAGGAGCTGGGGCGTGGCCGGTCGCCGCGCGAGGCCGTGCTGGCGGCGCTGTCCCGCGTGCGGGGCTACTACGCTATGGCGGTGCTGATCGGTGGGCCGAAGCCGGCGCTGTTCTGCTCGCGCCAGGGCCCTCCGCTGCTGATCGGC
Organism: Planctomycetota bacterium; assembly: GCA_044359835.1. Taxonomy (GTDB): domain Bacteria; phylum Planctomycetota; class UBA1135; order UBA1135; genus JBIKLM01. Next base: position 2,765 of record JBIKLM010000204.1, on the reverse strand, counting down.
CGCTCGCCCGCCGGGGCTTTCCTGGGCTCGGACATCCTGGCGTTGCTCCCGCACACGCGCGACATGATCGCGCTGGAGGACGGGGACGTGGCCCAACTGACCCCCGATCGCCTGGAGATCTGGAATGGGCGCGGCCAGAGCGTCGAGCGTCCCGTGCGCCACATCGAGTGGGATGCGGAGGCGGTCGACAAGGGCGGCTATCCGCATTTCATGCTGAAGGAGATCCACGAGCAGCCCGCGGTCTTGGCGCGCACGCTCTCGGGGCGGCTCGAGTCGAGCAGCGGCGACGCCGATCTGGGGGAGGCCTTCAGCGACAAGGCCCTGACCGGCATCCAGCGCGTCCAGGTGGTCGCCTGCGGCACCGCGCTGCACGCGGGCTACGTGGCCCGCTACCTGATCGAGGGCCTGGCCGGGGTGCCGGTCGATCTCGACTACGCCAGCGAATTCCGCTATCGCAAGCCCGTGCTGTCTCCCGGGACCCTGGCCCTGGCGATCAGCCAGTCGGGCGAGACCGCCGATACCTTGGCGGCCCTGCGCCTGTGCAAAGAGCTCGGAGCCAGGACGGCGACGATCTGCAACGTGGTCGGCTCTTCGATGGTGCGCGAGGCCGAGGCCGTGCTGATGACCGATGCGGGCCCGGAGATCGGGGTGGCCTCGACCAAGGCCTTCCTGGCCCAATGCGCCGCGGCGGTCCTGTTGGCGCTGCGCCTGGGCCGCGCCAAACGGTGGCTGAGCGTCGAGCAGGGCCGGGCCCTGATCGAGGAGCTGCGCCTGTTGCGGCCCAAGCTCGAGTCCATGCTCAGCGAGGAGCGCGTCGCGGCCCTGCGCCAGCTGGCCGATCGGCACCGCAACGTGAAGGGCTTCCTGTTCCTGGGCCGCGGGATCAACTTCCCGATCGCGCTCGAAGGGGCGCTCAAGCTCAAGGAGATCTCCTACATGCACGCCGAGGGCTATCCGGCGGGGGAGATGAAACACGGGCCGATCGCCCTGGTGGAGCCCGACATGACCACCGTGGTCGTCTCGAGCGTCGGAGCCGTGGCCGAGAAGTCCCGCTCCAACATCGAGCAGGTCAAGGCCCGGGGCGGCCGCGTGATCGTGGTCGGTTCCGACCTCGAGAGCCAGCGCATCGCCCAGGAGGCGATCCCGGTCCCGGAGACCAGCGAATGGCTCTCGCCGCTGCTCAACGTGGTGCCCCTGCAGCTCCTCGCCTACCACATCGCCGACCTGCGCGGCTGCGACATCGACAAGCCGCGCAACCTGGCCAAGAGCGTGACGGTCGAGTGACCCGACCTCGGGCAGTCCGATCCGTTCCGAGCCTCCCAGCCCCCTCCAGACCCAGAGTCCCATGGCCCGCATCCTGCTGACCGGCGGAGCCGGATTCATCGGCTCCCACGTGGCCCAGGCCCTGCTAGCCCGCGGGGACCAGCTGACCCTGCTCGACAATTTCAACGACTTCTACGATCCGCGGATCAAACGCCAGAACCTGAAGCAGCTGCGCGGCGCCGAGCTCGTCGAAGGCGATATCCGCGACGCCGCCTTGTTGCAGCGGCTATTCGCCGCCGGCCGTTTCGACGGGGTCATCCACCTGGCGGCCATGGCCGGCGTCCGCCCGTCGCTCAAGGATCCGCTGTATTACGAGGACGTCAACGTGCGCGGCACGCTGCTGATCCTGGAGGAGCTGCGCCGTCGACCGGGCACGCGCTTCGTGTTCGCCAGCTCGTCGAGCGTCTATGGGGCCAACGATCGCGTGCCGTTCAGCGAGCGTGACGACATCCATCGACCGATCTCGCCCTATGCCGCCACCAAGCGCGCCGGCGAGTTGCACTGCTTCACCTACCACCATCTGTACGGCATCCCCACGGCCTGCCTGCGCTTCTTCACCGTCTATGGGCCGCGCCAGCGCCCGGAGATGGCGATCCACAAGTTCGTGGCGGCCAACATCGCTCGGCAGCCGATCGTGATGTACGGCGATGGATCGACCCGGCGCGATTACACCTACATCGACGACATCGTCGACGGCGTGGTGCGCTCCTACGACCGCTGCAGCGGCTACGAGGTCTACAACCTGGGGGAGAGCCGCACCACCTCCCTGGCCGAGCTGATCGAGCTGGTGGGGGAGGCGACCGGGCTCGAGCCGATCCTCGAGCGCCAGCCCATGCAGCCCGGGGACGTGCTGATCACCTACGCGGACGTTTCCAAGGCCAAGGAACGGCTGGGCTACGACCCGCACACGACGGTGCGCGAAGGCCTCCAGCGTTTCGTGGCCTGGTATCGCAGCGAAGGCCCCGGCGCGGGTTGACCTGCGCAGCGTGGGCTGGAGCGCCCGGCGCCGGCCCCGGCGGGCTTCCTCGCGGGCCCCGGTCCCAGCGCGGTCGGTAAGGCGGCGCCCCGGCCCCGGACGGGTCCCGGACCCCGCGGATCGCGGGCCCGTGGGTCCTTCGGCTGGGGGCGCCCGGGGAACCCGCGGCGCCGTTGGAGCCGGCCCCGGTTCCTCGCGGCCGGGCTCGGTCCCCCTGGCCGCGGCGTGTTAGTTTCCCAGTTGCGGCATGGGCCGCCCGGCGCCGCTCCGGTCGGCCCGCCGAGCGCCCGATCCGCTCCCACCCCCGACCCCCGTCGGGGCGCTTTACCTCCTACCCCCGGCGCGTCCCAACCTCCCATGAAAGGCGTGATCCTGGCTGGTGGCCTCGGCACCCGGCTCCACCCGCTGACGAAGATCACCAACAAGCACCTGCTGCCGGTCTACGACCGGCCGATGATCTACTACC
>JBIKLM010000203.1:0-7585 GCA_044359835.1 Planctomycetota bacterium | reverse complement strand
CTGGGTTTGCCTTGGGCGGCCTGCGAAGGCCTCGGCGGGGGGGGGGACTCTGTGGGTTTCATGGGCGGCGCGGGGCTGGGGGTAGCATACTTCGACGCCTGCTCCGGGGACGGGATCGACCCGGCGGGCCGGCCCCGGCTGGCCCGGGACTCACCCCGAGCCCTTCGCCCCCCCGGTCCGAGCCCGATGAACCTGCTCCGCCGCCTGCTGCGCTTCGTGCTCCAGCTCCTGCTGGCGCTGGTCCTGGTCCTGGTCCTGCTGGAGGTGGGGGTGCGCCTGGCGGGCGCCGGTGTCGCTCCGCGGGGTCCGGACAACCGCCTGCCGCTGCTGATCGACGTGCCCGAGGTCGAGCGCCTCGGGCAACAGCTGGCTCCGGGGGCCAGCGGCTCCGTGCTCTACCCGGGCGACGGGCAGACCCCGGACCGCAGCGTCGAGTACCGCATCTCCTCCCAGGGGCTGCGCGACCGCGAATTCCCCGTGGAGCGGCCTCCCGGCGGGCTGCGCATCGTGTGCCTGGGCGATTCGGTCACCTATGGAACCGGGGTCGACCTCGAGGACAGCCTGCCGAAACAGCTGGAACGCGGCCTCGCGGAGCGCTTCCCGGGCCGCTCGGTCGAAGTCCTGAACGCGGGCATTTTCGCCACCAACACTTCGCAGCAGCTGGCCTGGTACCGGCACGGCGTCGAGCGCTTCCAGCCCGACCTGCTGCTGCTGGTGACGACCGTGCCGGATGCTTCGGGCCGCAACATCCCCAAACGCCCTCCCGAGCAGGAAGGCTCCGGCGCGCGCTGGGTCCGGCGGCTGGGCCTCACCTCGGGCCTTTGGGACCCGGCCGACGCGCCCCACATGGACGCCGCCAAACGCCGCACGATGTGGCTGCGGCGTCACTCCAAACTGATCGACCTGGTGGCCCACCGGGCCTACAAGCGACTGATGGTGCCGGTCTACCGGCAGAGCTATCACCTGGACTGGGCCGAGGGATCCCCCGGACGCCGCTCGGTGGAGGAATCCTTGGCCTTGCTGCGCCAGGTCACCGAGGCCAGCGGGACGCGGCTGCTGGTGACCATGTATCCGACCCTCGATACCTTGAGCCCCACGGGCTACCCGTACCTGGGCCAGATCGAGGCCTTGCGCGGCATCTGCGCACGGCTGGGCATCGATTTCCTGGACCTGCTGCCCGCGCTGGTCGGCCAGGACGCCCGGGCCCTGCAGGCCCATGCCCATGACCGCCACCCCAACGGGCGCGCCCACGCCCTGGTGGCGGATTTCCTGCTCGCGCCGCTCAGCGAACGCCTGCAGGCCCTTTCCGCCGGCCGCTGAAGGGCGGCCGTTTCGGGCCCTCGCCCCCAGCCCCTGTGGCCGCTAGCTGGCGGCCCAGAGGTACCGACGGGCTGGCGTCAAGGCTCGGGCACGGCCCGAATCGAAGCTTTCTGCGACTTCTAGGCCTCTCAGGGCAGCTCGCGCAACACGTCCTTGAGCGGCACGCGGCTCGATTCGGCGGCCCCCTCCGGATAGCCGTACCAGAACAGACCGATGGCGTATTCCTCGTGGGGATCGACGCCCAGCAGCTCGTGGAATTCTTCGTGGCGCGTGACGTCGCCGGTCGACCACTTGAGACCGACCCCGCGGGCCCACAGGGCCAGGGCCAGGTTCTGCACCGCGCAGCAGCAGGCCGCGTAGTCCTCCTGATGGCGCAGGGTGTCGTCCGGGGAGCTCTTGCAGGTGATCACCAGCCAGCCGGGCATCGACAGCCAGCGCTCGAGCTTCTTGCGCGCGGCCTCTTCCCCGAACTTCTCGCGCACCAGCCGGGCGTTCAGCGCCGCGACCCTTTCGATGCTGCGTTTGCCCAGCAGATGGAAGCGCCACGGGTTGGTCAGCTTGTGGTTCTGGGCGAAACGCGCCAGCTCCAGGGCTTCGAGCAGCAGGGCCTTGGGCACCGGCTGGCCCTTGAAGTGCGGCGGGGTGCGGCGCTCGCGCAGGGCGCGATCGACCGCCCGGCGCTCGAGTTCGCGGGCATCGGCTTGGTTCTCGCTCTTGCTCATCGGCTGCTTTGGCGCGCGGCCAGGTGGCGCTCGAGGCGCGCCAGCGCCTCCTCGAGCACCGCTTCGGAAGTGGCGTAGGACAGCCGCAGGTGTCGGGGCGCTCCGAAGGCCGAGCCGGGCACCATGGCCAGGTCGGCGCGCTCCAGGAGTTCGCGGCACAGGGCGTCGGCGGATTCCCCGGGCGCCAGCAGGGGCGACATGTCGGGGAAGGCGTAGAAGGCGCCGTAGGGGAAGGGGGCGGTGAGCCCCAGGCGCTCGAGGCCGCGCACGACCAGATCCCGGCGCCGCCGGTAGGCCTGCACCATGTTTTCGACCTCCGGCGGCTCCTTCTCGAGCACGGCCTGGTAGGCCGCTTGGCTGACCGCGTTGGGGGAGCCGGTCAGCTGGCTGTGCAGGCGCGCGATCGCCCCGATCAGGTCGGCGGGCCCGGCCGCGAAGCCGATCCGATAGCCGGTCATGGCGAAGGTCTTGCTGGCGCCATCGATGATCACCGTGCGCGCCGCCAGGTCCGGGGCCAGCTCCACGGGGCTGGAGGGCCGGCGCTCCCCGTAGGACAGGCGGCGGTAGATCTCGTCCGACAGGATCCACAGGTCGTGGCGCCGGGCCAGCTCGCCCACCCCGACCAGTTCGGCGTCCGAGAGGATCGTGCCGGTCGGGTTGCAGGGTGAATTGATCAGGATGCCGCGGGTGCGCGGCGTCACCGCGCGGGCCAGGGCCGCCAGGTCCAAGGAGCCGTCCGCGCGCCCCTCGACGCACACGGGCAGCGCGCCCCAGACCCGCGCGATCTCGACGTAGCTGACCCAAGCGGGCAGCGGGATCAACACCTCGTCGCCCGGCTCGAGCAGCACCCCCAGGGCGCCGGAGAGGGCGTGCTTGCCGCTGTGGCAGACGCAGACCTCGGCCGGACCGTAGCGCACGCCGCGGGTCTCCGTGAGGTGCCGGGCCAGGGCCTCGCGCAGGCTGGGCAGGCCGGCGGCCGGGGTGTAGCGCACGTCGCCGGAATCGATGCGCCGCTTGGCCGCCTCGCGGGCGGCCAGGGGCGCGGGAAAGTCCGGCTCCCCCAAGGTCAGGTCCACGATCGGACGACCGCTGGCCTTGAGTTCCTTGGCGCGCGCGGCGAGGGCCAGGGTGATCGAATCGCTGAGGCCCCGGGCCCGATCGGAGAGACGCATAGGGGCGAGAGGATAGCGCCCCGGGGCGCTCCACGGCCGCGCCGCGGCCCCCGGAATGTCCCTGCGGCCCCCGCGCGGGCCGGGAAGACAGCGCCCCGGCCGGCGTCGGGCCGCTCGGTATTCTCTCGGCCCCCCCGGGCCGCCGAGGACCGCCCTGCGCGGGCCTTTTCGACCACGCCCGCCGCGCCGCGCTCCGCCGCCGCGCTCCTCCCGCGCCCGCCGCCGCCGAATCTCCATGCCGCGCCGATTCTTCAAGGTCGCCCTGATCTCCCTGGGCGTGGTCCTGTTCACGGGCTACTTCGCCTTCTCGACCTTCCTGTTCAACCCGCTCGAGGGCCGCTATCCCTACGACGTCTCCACGCTGCTGCCGCGCGACGTGGATTTTTTCGCCGCCAAGTCGAATCTCTCGGCGGACTTCGACAGCAACCTCGAGCCGCGCTTCCTGGCGCGCTTCGAGGCCACCGAGTGGGGCCAGGCCCTGCTGCAATCCCCCCAGTGGACCGCGATCGAGACGCAGCTGCTGCCGAAAGGCCAGCTCGAATCGATCCGCGCCGAGCTGCGCCGCCTGCCGATCGCGGTCGACCCCCTGGCTTGGTTCGCGGGCCGGGACCTGGCGATCAGCGGCTACGCCACCGGACCGGACCTCGGCTCCTCGCGCTGGATCGTGCTCGGGCGCGCCAACTGGATGGGCAAGCTGGCCGTGGCGCTGCTCGACTACCCGCGGCTGCTCGAGCTCGAGAAGCAGGGGCTCAGCGCCAAGCGCGAGGGCCGCCGCGTGACGCTCTCGGGGCGCGCCCTGGCCCGGCCGCTGCACGTGGCGCGCCTGGACGACGTGCTGATGCTCTCCAGCGAAGCGGGTCTGATCGATTCGGCTTTCGCCTTCGAGACCAAACAGGGCCAGGACTCCCTGGGCCAGAGCGCGCGCTACCACGACCAGATCCAGGCCCGCGACGACGCCGAGCACGACGAGCTCGAGATCCTGGCGCGCTACGCGACCCTGGCCCCCAAGCTGGGCCTGCCGGCGGGTTTCCCGCGCAAGCAGAGCCGTGTCGCGGGGGAAGCCTTCCTCGGACGCCTGTTCCAATTCGACCTGATCCGCGAGCTGGCCGGGGTGGCGCGCTTCCCGCGCGGCCTGTCCCTGGACCTGTCCGGCGAACTGGTCTCCGAGAACCTGGATGCGCGCCAGAAGACCATCTATCGCGGCAAGGACCTCGAATCGCGGGAGGTCAGCGTCGAGCTGGCCCGCTATGCCCCCGCGGACAGCGGCCTGTTCGGGGTCTTGGAGGCCGATCTGCCCTCGGTGCTGGGCATGTTCCTCGATTCTTTGGAGCCTGCGCTGGTCTCGAACTTCGAGACCGAGATCGTGCGCCCGGTGTTCGGCTATGCGAACCTGCAGCCCTTGCTCGCGGACCTGGACGTGGCCTTCCGCGACCGGGCGATCCTGATCGTGCGCAAGAACGACTTCCCCGCGGACGCCGCCCAGCCGATCCCCAACGACGGCCGGCCGACCCTGGCCTGGGCGCTCGGGCTGTGGGTCGAGAACGGCACCAAGATCGAGGAGCTGCAGCAAAAGCTGTCGAACAACGCGGGTCGGCTGCGGTTGCGCGGGCCCCAGAATCCCGACGGCTCCTACGGGCCCGGGATCTACACCAACACGGTCGCCGGCGGTCTGCGCATCTACGAGTATTGGTCGCCCTTCGTGCCCGGCACGGGCCACGTGGCCTCGATGCTCGATTCGAAGCTGTTTTTCGTGGCGAACCACTGGTTGATGCTCAACCTGATCGCCAGCACCGTGTACGACCGCGAGCGCAAGTTCCCGTCCCTGGCCAGCGCCGGCGCCTTCGCCGGGCTGATCAACACGGCCCTGCCGGCGCAGACCTTCGCCCTGTATGCCCAGCCCAAGACCCTCGGGGAAGATGTGCGCCGGATCCTGCGCTACAACGCCGAAGACCAGATGAGCGAGCTGATCGACTGGGAGGTCGAGGGCCCGCGCATCCGCCGCGAGGTCTTGGCGCGCACGCAGCCCGGCAAGCTGCTCGAGCAGCTCAGCGAGCCCGAGCGGGCCGAGCTCGAGATGGTGGCCGGGCCCGAGCTAGAGGCCTTCCGCGCCGATTTCCGGGCCAAGAACCTGCCGGTGCTGCTCGGGCGTTTCGAGAAACAGTGGCAGGCCATGGAGGCCTTCGACAGCCTGCTCTTCAGCCTGCGCCTCGAGCCCAAGGACTTCCAGATCGCCCTGCGCGCCCTGCTGCCCGAGGAGTGAGCCTTGCTCGGGGGCGGCCAGGCTTCCGCCCCCCCGAGGCACACCGGGCGGGCTCCGCAGGCGCCGCTGCCACAGGCGGGCGGCGGCGCCGCGGCGGCGATCTGCGGCGGCGATCTGCGGCGGCGATCTGCGGCGGCGCCCCGGCGGGGATCGGGGCCGGCCTGCGTGCTCGCCGCGCGATCCGGCCCGCGGGAGCGGGTCTCCCGGCCCACGGCTGACCCCGGGCCGGTCCGCGCCCTCGGCCCTCGCTCGGGGGGGCTGGGCCCCCGCGGCGGCCCCTCGGAGCTCCGGGCCTCCTCGAAGAGCACGCCGGGGCGATCCAGCCCCTCGCCGCGCCGCACCGCGGCTGGCGGACCGTGCCCGCTTGCCCCAGGGGAGCCCCGAGCGGCAACGGACCGTGTCCGCGGCGTCCGAGCCGGCCCCGCGCCTGACCCCGCTCTCGGCGGCTCAACCGGGAGCCCGCCCCGCGCTCCGCCCGCATCCGGGCCCGGCGTCCTGCCGAGCCCCGGCGCCCCCCCGTGCCCGCGACTGGAATCGAACCAGCACTCCTTTCGGAACAGGATCCTTAGTCCTGCGCGTCTACCAATTCCGCCACGCGGGCTAGGGGCGCGCGGGCCGGAAGGCCCGAACGCGGGGCGGGAGGATAGCAACGCCGGGCCGCGGGGCAAGCGAAAAGGAGCCGGCCCGGGGCCCCGCGCTGCGCGGCTGGGGGGGCCTCGGCGCGCTCCCGCCCGGGCGACCGTCGGCTGCCCGGGCCGCGCGGCGCCGGCCTCCGCAGGGCTACCTTCGTGGGATGAAGCTCCCCCGCGGAAACGTCCTGATCGGTCAGTCCGGCGGCCCCACGGCCGTGATCAACCAGAGCCTTGTCGGCATCATCGAAGGCTGCCTCGGGCAGGCCCCGGTGGAGAACGTGTGGGGGGCGGTGCACGGCATCCGCGGGGTGCTCGAGGACGACCTGATCGACCTGGGGCGCGAGAGCCGTGAGACCCTCGAGGAGGTCGCTTGGACCCCGGCGGCGGCCCTGCGTTCGGTGCGCAAGAAGCCGACCCGCGAGGAGTGCGAGCGGCTGGTCGAACGCTTCGAGCGCCGCAACGTGCGCTATTTCTTCTACATCGGCGGCAACGACTCCGCCGAGACGGCTTTCGTGCTCAACGAGGTGGCCGTGGCGCGGGGCTACGACCTGCGGCTGTTCCATGTGCCCAAGACGATCGACAACGACCTGCGCGTCACCGACCACTGCCCGGGATACGCCAGCGCCGCCAAGTTCGTGGCCCAGGCCTTCATGGGCGACAACGAGGACAACCGCAGCCTGCCGGGCATCAAGGTCGACGTGGTCATGGGCCGCCATGCCGGCTGGCTGACCGCCGCCAGCGCCCTGGCGCGCCTGCATCCAGACGACGGCCCGCACCTGATCTACGTGCCGGAGCGCACCTTCGAGCTCGATTCGTTCCTGCGCGATGTGGAGGCGGTCTACAAGCGCCTGGGGCGCTGCCTGATCGCCGTGAGCGAAGGCATCCACGGCCCGGGAGGGGCGCTGCTGGTCTCAGGGGACGAGAAGGACAGCCACGGCAACGTGCAGCTCTCCGGCTCCGGGGCCCTGGGGGATTTCCTGGGGGCGGCGATCAAGCGCGGCCTGGGGGAAAAGCTGCGCGTGCGCGCCGACACCTTCGGCTATCTGCAGCGCAGCTTCGCCGGGGTGGTCTCCGACGTGGACGCCCATGAGGCCCGCGAAGTCGGACGCGCCGCGGCGCGCGTGGCCCTGTCCGGGGAGCAGCCCCACGGCTCGATCTACATCGACCGCGACGGCAGCGGGCCCCATTACCGCGTGCACTACGGCGTCACCCACCTGGCCAACGTGGCCAAGCACACGCGCGACCTCGACGAGGCCTACCTGGACGGCAACACCGACGTCTCCGCGGCCTTCATCGAGTACCTGCGGCCCCTGGTCGGGGCTCTGCCGCGCTCCGGTCGCCTGCAAGGCTTCAAGGTGCGCTGAGGTGCGCTCCCGAGCCGCTGCCTGAGCCTGTCGCCGCGGCCTGTCCGAGTGCCCTTGGGCCGCCCCGGCCCCGCTCTCTCGTCCCGGACGCTCTCGATCCCCGCGCCGCAGCGGC
>JBIKLM010000202.1:0-7709 GCA_044359835.1 Planctomycetota bacterium | reverse complement strand
GAACGGCGGCTGTCCCCCGACGGCCGGGTCGGCGAGGACCGCGCCGGCGAGCTGTACTTCGACGACCATCTGCTGTTCGGCGCCGGTTTCACGCCCTGGCGCCCGTTCCAGCACCCGCTGTACGGCCCGATCGAGGTGGGCGGCTTCCAGAAGGACGTGGGCCGCGTGCCGCCGAGCTTCCTGCTGGAGGAGGAGCACCATCGCAACGCGCTGTTCTGCCTGCGCCACGCCGAGGAGCTGCCGGAGGTCGAGCTGCGCCTAATTTCGGCCGAGCCGCTGGCGCCGGGGCTCTACGCCCTCGACGTGGAGGCCAGCAACCGGCACCTGATCCCCACGCGCAGCGCCCGCGCCACGGCCGTGGGCGCCGGGCTGCCGGACCTGTTCGAGCTCTCGGGGGCCGAGCTGACCGTGCTGGCCAGCGGCGAGCGCAGCGATCGCTTCCGGCCCGAGCGCCTCGAGCTCAGCGAGGCCCAGGCTCCCGGGCGCATCGTGCGCGACGCGGGCCTGTTCTTCGAGCGGCCCCTGCGCTGGCGCTTCCTGATCTCCGGCCGCGGCGCGTTCACGCTGCGCTACAGCGGCGAAAAACTCGCTCCCGTGGAGCTCGTCGGCGAGCTGCCCTGAGGCCAAAGCCCGCGGATCCGCGAGCTCAATCTGGCCGCCCCTTGGCCGCCCGACGCCCTTCGCCCGCGAAGGCGCTCGAAAGCCAGAGGCCCAGATAGACCAGCGGGCCGAGGGCGATCAGCCAAACGAGGATCGAGGGCAGCAGCGCCAGGACCAGCAGCCCCAGCACAAGCAGCCGGGGCAAGCCGCGCTGCGCCAGCAGGTGCGCCAGATGGCGGCGATCGCCGATCCAGGGCCGCGAGCCGCGCAGCAGGCGCTCGATCGAAAGCCGCAGCAGGTCCAAGGCCGGCACCAGCAGCACGAGCAGCCCCGCGGGCTCGATCGCCAGGGCCATGCCCAGCAGGTGGCTGCCGCCATCGCCCAGGTAGAGCTGCGGCAGCGGCCCGGGGCGCGCGGGCCGGCGCAGGTTCCAGGGCAACAGGCCCAGGCTGGCTCCCAGCAGGGCCGGGCTGCCGATCGCCAGGCCCGCCACGGCCCCCAGGGAGAGGGCCGCGCCATCGGAGTTGTCCCAGGTGTTGACCAGGTTCATGGCCGCGAGGGCCGCGCCGCCGGCGAGCAGCGCCGCGGCGCTGCCTTCGAAACCGAGGTAGCCCGTTTCGCTGGCCATGAACGTCCAGGGCAGGGCTGCCACGGCTTGTCCGCCGAGCTTGGCCAGGGGTCCGAGCCCGTCGCGCCAGAGGTCGTCCAAGCAGCCGAGCGCGAGGGCCAGCAGCAGCGAAAGCAGCGCCAGGAGCGGTGGGAACTCGAGGCTGTCCGTGAGCCAGCGGGCTCCCTCGGGCCCCAGGCCGTGGGCCCCCAAGCGAGCCGATATCTCGGCGCTCGACAGCGACAGCCCGAAGGCCAGGGCCAGGGCCATGGCCAGGCCGCCGACGGGCGCCGCGGGCACCTGCGTCTTGCGCGCCGAGGCGCTGCCCGGGCGCGGGTCGAGCCAGCCCAGGCGGGCCGCCAGCCAGAGCAGCGCCGGAGCCAGGAGCAGGGCCGCTGCGCCCGCGCGCCAGGCCAGGGCTTCGCCGATCGAGGCCATTTCCGCCTCGAGCGTGTTCCAGTCGATCTCCGCCCCTGGGCAGCCGGTCGAGAGAGCGAAGAGGGCGGTCTGCACGTGGCGGCGCGGCGGGCGGGATCGGGAGCGCCTCGTCTGGGTGCCCACGCCTCGGGGACGAAGCGCGGCGGAGCCCGGCCGGGCTCGAGAGCCCTGGAGGGACGCGCCCGTCAGGCTAGCCGACGCCGGGCGGGGCCGCCGACCAGGCCCGCAGCGCCCGGAGCTGGGCCGCGCTCAAGAAGGGCGGAGGATCGCCCAACGCCAGCGCCGCACGGATCGAGGTGCCGCTGGCGGGGTGCGGATGTTGCACCTGGATCGCTCCGGCGCGCAGGCGCTCCGCGAGCCAGGGCAGAGCCCTGTCTGCGTCGGCGAGGGCCTGCTCGAAGCCCGCGGCCGGGCCGCGCTGCACGATCAGGGGCTCGGCCAGCTGCCACACGCGCTGCGGCTCCCGCCAGCGCGGGAGGCCCGCCAGCTGGTCCTCGCCCAGGATCAAGAACGGCCGCGGAGCTTGCGGGCCGCGCAGCTCGCGGAGCCGTTCGAGGGTCTCGACCGTGTAGCTCGGCGGCGGGCGCTCGAGCTCGAAGGTCCACACGCCGGTGCCCGGCTCGCGCTCGCGCAGCAGCCGCAGGAGTTCGAGCCGCTCGGCATCGCCGAACGCCGTCGCGGTTTGCTTGTGAGGTGAGCGCGCCGCGGGTACGAACACCACGGCGTCGAGCCGGGCCGCGCGACGGGCGGCGCGGGCCACGGCGCGGTGGCCGAGGTGCGCGGGGTCGAAGCTGCCGCCGTACACGCCGAGGCGCGGCGCGCGCAGCAGACGCAGCAGCCGGGGATCGACGGTCGGGCTCATGCGGTCGGCCTCAGGCGGATTTGGTGCGTGGGGCGCGGCCAGGCGCGATCGAGCGTGCGGCGTCGGGGACGGGGCCCCGGACAAGCCGAACGGCGCCTTCAGGCTCGCCCGGCCAGCCGCTTCAACTCGGTAGCCAGGGCCGCGCGCGGGACCTCGCGCTGCTCGGCGCTCCTGAGGTCCTTGAGCGCGACCACGCCGCGCTCGAGCTCCGCGCTGCCGAGGATCAGCAGCACGGCGTGCCCGCCCTTGGCGGCCTGCTCGAGCTGCTTCTTGAACTTGCGCTTCTGGGCGTCGAAGACCGCCGAGAGGCCGGCCCGGCGCAGCTCGTGGGCGATCGCCAGGGCCTCGCCCTCGAGGCTGTCGTCGGTGCTCGCCACGTAGACGAAAGCCGCGGGCGAGCGCTCCTCGCGCAGCAGGCCCAGCTGTTCGAGGGTCAGCAGCGTGCCCGTGAAGCCCACCGCGAAGCCCACCGCGCCGGTCGGGGGCCCGCCGAGCTCCTCGACCAGGTGGTCGTAGCGCCCGCCGCCGCACAGGGCGCTGCGGGCGCCCAGGGCCGGGAAGTGCAGCTCGAACACGGTGCGGGTGTAATAGTCGAGCCCGCGCACGATCTTGGGATCGACCTGCACCGGCAGGCCGATGCGTTCCAGGCCCTGCTGCACGGCCTCGAAGTGGGCGCGGTTCTCCGCTGAGAGGAACTCGAGCAGCACCGGCGCGTCCTGGTTCTGCTCGACGTCGCGGGGGTCCTTGCTGTCGAGGATGCGCAGCACGTTGCGCTGGAAGCGCGCCTGGCTGTCCTCGCTGTACTTGGAGAGCCGCGCGGCCACGTGGCCGCGCACGGCCTCGCGGTAGCGGTCGCGGTCCTCGCCGTCGCCCATCGAGTTGAGCCGCACCTCGACCCCAGGGATGCCGAGCTCCTCGAAGAACAGCCCCGCCAGGGCGATCGCCTCCACGTCGAGGCGCGGGTCGAGGGAGCCCAGGCACTCGACGCCGAACTGGGTGAACTGCCGCTCGCGGCCCTTCTGCGGGCGCTCGTAGCGGAACATCGGCCCGACGTAATAGAGCTTCTGGAAGGGCTGGTTCATGGGCCAGCCGGCCTGCAGGTAGGCCCGCACCACCCCGGCCGTGCCCTCGGGCCGCAGGGTCAGGGAATGCTCCTCGCGCTCGAAGGTGAACATCTCCTTCTCGACGATGTCGGTCACCTCCCCCACCGAGCGGCGGAACAGGACCGTCTCCTCGAGCAGCGGCGGGCGGATCTCCCGATAGCCGAAGCGGGCGGCCAGGTCGTGGGCCAGGCCCTCGAGGCGCTTGAAGCGCGGCAGGTCGTCCGGCAGGAGGTCCTTGAAGCCGCGGGGGGCCTGGATCGATCGGTCGCTCATGGGGTGCCCGGGGGGCCGGGGCCCAAGACCATACCCCCCGGCGGCCCCCCCTCCGGCCCCGGGCGGACGGCCTTCTCGGCCCCGCGCGTTGACCGGCGGGCCCGGCGGCCCCTAGACTCCGCGCCTCCCCCGAGTAACCAGCGCCCCCGCGCCGGTTATGCCGCCCGTCAGACCCCGCCGGCGCTCCGCGCCCCCGGGCCCCCTCCCGCGAGCGTCCCAGAAGTCCATGAACGGCTCCCCCGCCTCCCCCGCGCGCCTGCCGCTGCTCCCCGCCCTGGCCACCCTGGCCGGCTCCGTGCTCCTCGGCGGCCTGACCGGCTGCGGCTCGACCCCGGATGCCCACCAGGACCACTGGAATGGCGCCTCGGTCGGTCCGCGCGCCTTCTACGCCGCCACCGGCTACAAGGCCGACCGCGACGGCAGCTACAAGGACTTCCAGTACGAGCAGAAGCGCTCGATCAACCTGACCGTGCGCAAGCACGTGTTCAACCTGGATCCGTCCAACCCGTTCCAGAGCGCGCCCAAGAGCTATCTGGCCGAGCGCCCGCCCCACAGCATCCTGCCGGACCCGATCAACTACTTCCACCTGACCTCCCTGGTGGTCGGCGGGGCCCTCTCGGCCACCTCCTTCGGCTTCGTGCCGATCCCGATCGACTCGGTGCTCGGCACCCTGGAGAAGGGCGGCCCGACGGAGTTCGTGCAAGGCATCTTCGGCGGCAAGAAGCGCGTGTCCCGCCACACCCGCCATGTGCCCGCGGACGTCGAGGACTTCGAACTGGCCAACGAGCAGACGCCGGCCTACGTCGAGCTGAATTGAGGTTCTGACCGGCTGCAGCGGCCAGCCGCTCGCCGGCGATCGACTTTCATCCCGGGGGGCCGCCCAAGGCGGCCCCCCGGGTCGTTTCGAGGCGGCTTCCGAGCACCTGCAGGCCGGCGCGGGGGCCGCGGCAGCGCGGGCGGCGCCCGAGCAGCCGCTCGGCTGGGTCGCGCAGGGCCCGCGGGATCAGCCCTGGGATTCCTCGAGGGACGGGCCCAACTGCTCCTCGGCCCAGGCGAGCAGCGCCTGCGGGTCCGCGCGCCCCGCGGGGTAGCAGCTCGCCGGGGCCCAGCGGATCTCCGGGTAGCGGCGCAGCCAGGTGCGCTGGGAGCGCGCGAACTGGCGCGTGGCCAGGGCCGTGCCCTCGAGCAGCTCGGCGAGCGAGAGCCGCCCGGCCAGGTGAGCACGCGCCAAGGGATAGCCGAGGGCCATCGAGGCGGTCGGGCCGAAGGCGCCCTGGGCCTCGAGCGCCGCCACCTCCGCCAGCCAGCCGGCCCTCAGCATGGCCTCCACCCGCGGGCGAAAGCGCCCCTCGAGGTCCGGCGGTTCGAGGCCCAGGAGGACCCTCGGTCGGCCGGGCGCCTCGGCGCCGGCGAGACGCCACTGGCGCTGCCACTCGCTGAGCGGCCGCCCGCTCTGCTCGAAAACCTCGAGGGCCCGCAGCACGCGCTTCCTGTCGTTGGCGTGCAGGCGCCGCGCGCTTTCCGGATCGATCCGCGCCAGCTCGGCGTGCAGCGCGGTCAGGCCCTGCTCCGCGGCGCGCAGCTCGAGCCGGGCGCGCAGCTCGGGATCGTGGGGCGGCCCCTCGAACAGCCCGTGGGTCAGAGCGCGCAGATAGAAGGCCGTGCCGCCCACGTAGAGGCCGCGGCGCCCGCGCGCGGCCAGATCCCGTTCGGCGGCCTGGGCCAGCTCGAGATAACGCGAAACGTCGAAGCGCTGGCGCGGGTCGGCGACGTCGATCAGATGGTGCGGGACGCGGGCGCGGCTCTCCAGGCTCGGCTTGGCGGTGCCGATGTCGAGCCCGCGATAGACCAGCATCGAGTCCAGGGAGAGCACCTCGAGCCCCAGGCTCTGCGCCAGGGCGGCGCCCAGCTCGCTCTTGCCCGAGGCCGTGGGGCCGAGCAGGCCCAGCAGGGGCGCGGCGGGATCGTCGGGCAGGCGGATCTCGGCCATGGCCCTTGAGCGTGCCGGCCGGCCGCCCCCGCCGCCAGATTTCGCCGGGAGCCATCGCCCCTGCTGCGTAGTCTCAGGCCATGCCGCGCTCCCTGCTCCGCTCCCTGGCCTTCGGCTTGGTTGGCCTGGCCCTCGGCCTAGCCCTGACGTCCCCGGCCGCCCCTGGCCAGCAGCCCGCGGGCGGTCCCGCGCCCGCCGGACAGAAGCCCCCCGCGGAGCAGCCGACGCCCGCGGGCCCGTCGGCCCCGGGGCCCAACGGGGGCTCGTTCCAGCCGGGCCCCGGCATCCTGCCGCCGGGGGCCAGCGAAGGCGCCCGCGCGCGCTGGGCCAGCCTGGTGGCCGCGCTGCGCGCACCTTCGATCGAGGGGCCTCCGCGGGCCTTCGATGTACGCTTCGAGCTGCTGAACCGCGGCGGCGCGGGCGGCGCGCTGACCCCGGGCTCGCTGGACGGCAAGGTGCGCGTGCGCTTCCTCGAGCCGCACTTCGTGGCGGTGACCCTCGAGAGCGGCAAGGAGTCCGGCTACGGGCCGCTCGGTTATTACCTGCGGGACGGCAAGCAGCGGATCGAGCTGAAGGGCCGCGAGTACGAAACCGACCGGCGCTCGATCCAGCAGGCCCTGTCCCTGGCCAAGAACTTCGTGGCCCTGGCCAATCCGGCGACTCTGACCCTGTTCGAGCTGAGCGCGCCCGATGGACCGCCCTCCGGCAGCCTGCCCAAGGGCGACTTCAACTGGAAGCGGCTCGAGTGGGTCGAGATCCACTCGCCGGATTTCCGGCTGCTCGAGGCGCCCGAGCGCTGGAGCGCGCGGCCGGGTGCGACCGACCGCTATCGCGCGCGCTTCGGCCTCGATCCGGAGACCAAGCTGCCGCGCTGCGTGCACCTCAGCAAGGTGCTCCCAAGCGGCGCGCCCGCGCCGGCCGAACAGCTCGTGTTCTTGGGCGATTATCGCGGCCTGTCCGGCTACACCGTGCCCACGCGACTGCTGGTCTTCGAGCGCCAGCCCGCGGCCCTCGAGCCGGGCCTGCGCGAGTTCCTGGAGGTGCCCGAACGGGAGCTCTACCTGCTCAAGGACTCGGTGCTCAATCCGAAACTCGCCCCCGAGGCCTTCGGCGGCTGATAGGCGGCCCGAAAAATTGAAGCGCGAGCGCGCTTCAGCGCCGATGGAACGCTTTCTCTAGGTCCGCCAGGGTGAAGCGCACCCGAGTGGGCCGCGAGTGCGGGCAGGTCTGGTCGCTTTCGAGGGCCCGGCCGCGCTCGAGCAGGGCGCGGATCTGCTCCTGGCTCAGGACATCCCCCGCCATGACCGACGCGCGGCAAGCGCTCCGGTGCAGGACCTCTTCGAGCAGCTCCTCGGGGCTCGGCAGGCGCGCCTGGGCTTCCAGGCAACGCAGCACGTCCGCCAGCACCAGGGCCGGGGCCGCGGCCCCCAGCCGCCGCGGCAGCCCCTGCACGGCCACGCTGGTCTCGCCGAGAGGCGTGAATTCGAGGCCCAGCTGGCTCAGGGCCTCCAGGTGCGGCTCGAGGGTGCGCACCTCGTGGCGCGAGAGCTCCACGACCTCGGGGATCAGCAGGCGCTGGCACTCGATGCGGCCCTGGCGCAGCTCGGCGCGCAGGGCCTCGAAGGTGATGCGCTCGTGCAGGGCGTGCTGATCGATGACCTCGAATCCGCCCGGCACGGCGCGCAACAGATAGGTGTTGGCGATCTGCAGGAACGGGCCCTCGAGGCGATCGACCTCGCCCCAGGGGTTCTCCGGGGCCGGCGCGGCGGCCGGCGCGAACGGGGTCGGGCCCGCGCCCGCCGGCGCGCTGCGCTCGTGGGCCAGGGAAGCCGGGTG
>JBIKLM010000201.1:0-7711 GCA_044359835.1 Planctomycetota bacterium | reverse complement strand
AGGAGCTTGAAGACGTTGCGTCCGTCGCTGACCGGGATGGTGCTGACGCGCAGTCCGGCGCGCTCGAACAGGTAGCCCTCGAGCCGGTGCCAGGTCGAGAGTTCCAGCGCCACCTGGGCCCCGGCTCGCTCGACCATCAGGGCCACCGTTTCGCCCGGCGCGATGGCCAGCCGCTGGCGGTTGTAGTCGTCGAGGCCCTGCAGGGTCCGGCCGGCCAGGGCCACGATGCGATCCCCGAGCTGGACTCCGGCGCGCTCGGCCGGCGAATCGGCCATCAGGCGAACGACCTCGAGGGCCCGCTTTTCCTGTCCCAGCTCCAGCCCGAACCAAGCCTGGGCCTGGCTGGGGGACAGCAGGCTTTGTTCGAGCACCTGGCGCAAGCGATCGACCGGGATGGCGAAGCCGATGTTCTCGGCCTGGGCGTTCATGGCCGTGTTGATGCCGATCAGCTCGCCGTTGATGTTGATCAAGGGGCCTCCGGAGTTGCCCGGATTGATCGACGCGTCGGTCTGGATCAGGCCCTGGAACTGCAGGTTGCCGACCTCCAGGTAGCGGTGCAGGCCCGAGATGATGCCGCGGCTCACCGTCAAGGTCTGGCCGAAGGGATTGCCGATGGCCAGCACCGGCTCGGCGATCATCAGGTCGGAGCTGGTGCCCAGCGGGATGGTCGGAAAGGGCTCCGCGCGCTCGATCTTCAGCAGGGCCAGGTCCTCGCTCTCGACGGCGGAGACCAGGCGCGCGGCGTAGGGCGTGGGATCGAGCTCCTTGTCGAAATAGACCGTGATCTTGTTGGCGCCGCGGATCACGTGGAAGTTCGTCACCACGAAGCCGTCGTCGAAGATCACCGCCCCGGAGCCGGAGCTCTTGTTCTCGCGCAGCACGCGCTGGCCGAACAGGTTGTAGCCCACGGCGACCACCTGGTCGGTTTCGATGTACACCACCGCAGGCCGCGCGGCCTGGGCCGCCAGGACCTCCGGGGTGCGGCGGTTGCCGAGCCCGCCCAGCTCGTTGCGCTGCGACCGGTCGACGGGCTGCGGGTCGAGGGGCTCCTGGGGAGCGGCCGCGGCCGAAAGGCACGGCGGGAGCGCGAGCAGCAGTCCGAGGAGGGGAGCGCGGAGGGTCGGATTCATGGACGGGCGCGGGGCGATCAGCCGCGTTGAGCCTACGCCCGCCGGCTGTCCGCCGTTGGCTCGGGGCCCGGGCGCGGGGACTGATTCCGGGTCCCGAGCGGCCGGGTCGCGGCGGCCCAACTCGGTGCCGAGCTGCGCGCCTCCCTGCGGGGAGGCTCGCCGGCCCCGAGGGGCTGGCCCCGCCGATCCGTCCCCGCTCGCCGGCCGCCGGATGCCGTCCGCCGTCGGCCACGGCCTGGGGATCTGGCCGGAATCGGCACCCGAAGGGAGCCGTCCGGTTCCGCGGATTCTCTGCCGAGGACCGGCTCCCACCCGGAGGCCGCCCCGCTGGATGGCCCCGCTGGATGGCCCCGCTGGATGGCCCCGCTGGATGGCCTGCCGCACGCTCCTGCCGCGGAGCAGCACGCCACGCCGGACGCCCGCCTCGCCCAAGGACTGGCCCGCGCAGGGCGCCAGCCTGGACCATAGTGGACTCGAACCACTGACCTCCACGATGTCAACGTGGCGCTCTAACCAACTGAGCTAATGGTCCTTTGGCGCGGCGGAGGGTAGCGGCGGAGGGCCGGCGGCTCAAGGGCATTTTCGGGGAGCCGGATCGCCGGATGCGACGCGCGGGGGTTCGGGGACCTGCTCGCTAGACTCTGGCCCCCCGCGGCCCGTGCCGCGGCTTCCCAATCCCAAGTCCCAGAGACCGCGCGGGCCCACGACCCGCGGAGCCCCCCCTTGAAGATCGGCGTCCCCACCGAGATCAAACCCCAGGAGAACCGCGTCGCCCTGACCCCGGCAGGCGCCGATGAGCTGGTGCGCGCGGGGCATCAGGTCATGGTGCAGGCGGGCGCGGGCCTCGGCAGCGGCTTCGAGGACTCGGCCTACCTGCAGGCCGGCGCCAAGGTGGTCAAGGAGGTCGACAAGCTCTGGGCCGACGCCGAGATGATCGTCAAGGTCAAGGAGCCGCTCAAGGAGGAGTGGAGCCGCATGCGCCGCGGGCAGGTGGTCTTCACCTACTTCCACCTGGCGGCCGACGAGAAGCTGACCCGCGCGCTGATGAAGACCGGCGCGCACTGCTTCGCCTACGAGACCCTCGAGGTCAACGGCAAGCTGCCCCTGCTGACCCCCATGAGCGAAGTGGCCGGGCGCATGGCCATCCAGGCCGGAGCCTACTTCCTGCAGAAGGCCAACGGCGGCCAGGGCGTGCTGCTGGGCGGCGTGCCGGGGGTCAAGCGCGGCAAGGTGCTGGTGCTGGGCGGCGGCGTGGTCGGCATCAACGCCGCCCGCATGGCCTGCGGCTTGGGCGCGGACGTGACGATCATGGACAAGAGCCTCGATCGGCTGCGTTACCTCGACGAGGTCATGCCCCAGAACTGCCGCACGGCCTTCTCGAACCGCCACGCGATCCTCGAGCACCTGCCCCATGCGGATCTGGTGATCGGCGCGGTGCTGGTCCCCGGCGCGGCGGCCCCCAAGCTGGTCCAGCGCGCCGACCTCAAGCTGATGAAGCCCGGCTCGGTGATCGTCGACGTGGCCGTCGACCAGGGCGGCTGCGTGGAGACCTGCAAGCCCACCACCCACGCCAAGCCGACCTTCGAAGTCGACGGCATCGTGCATTACTGCGTGGCCAACATGCCGGGGGCCGTACCGCGCACCTCGACCCTGGGTCTGACCAATGCGACCCTGGAGTGGACCCTCAAGCTGGCCAACTGGGGCCCCGGCAAGGCCCTGGCCGAGAGCCAGCCCCTGCGTCTGGCCGCCAACCTGATCAACGGCGAGCTGGTCTGCGCGGCGGTCGGTGAGGCCTTCGGTCTGGAGGTCTCCGAGCCCCTCGAGGCCTTCCAGCGCGGCCAGGGCAAGCGCTCCTGATCCCTTCGGGGGGGGTGCGGCGAGCGCCCCCCCTTCGACCGGCCCCGCACCGAACGCTCCCCCGGCGCTAGCCCATGCAAACCCCCTCCTCGGACGCTGGGCGGCGCGCCCTGATCACCGGCATCACGGGCCAGGATGGCAGCTACCTGGCGGAGTTCCTGCTGAGCCGCGGTTACGAGGTCTTCGGGGTGGTGCGCCGCTCCTCCAGCGAGCGTTTCGAGCGCATCGAGCACCTGACCGAGCGCTTGACGCTGCTGCACGCCGACCTGCTCGACACCTCCAGCCTGACCCGCGCCCTGGACGCGGCCCAGCCCCATGAGGTCTACAACCTGGCGGCCCAATCCTTCGTGCCGACCTCCTGGGCCGAGCCGGTGCTGACGGCCGAGTTCACCGCGGTGGGGGTCACGCGGCTGCTGGAGGCCCTGCGCCGGGTGTGCCCAGAGGCGCGTTTCTATCAGGCCTCCAGCTCCGAGATGTTCGGCAAGGTGCGCGAGAGCCCGCAGAAGGAATCGACGCCCTTCTATCCGCGCAGCCCCTACGGCGTGGCCAAGGCCTACGGTCATTTCATCACGGTCAATTACCGCGAGTCCTACGGCCTGTTCGCCTGCTCGGGGATCCTGTTCAACCACGAATCGCCGCGCCGCGGGCTCGAATTCGTGACCCGCAAGATCACCCACACGGCCGCCCGCATCCGCCTGGGCTTGGCCCGCGAGCTGCGGCTCGGCAACCTGGATGCGCGCCGCGATTGGGGCTTCGCCGGGGACTATGTGCGCGCCATGTGGCTGATGCTGCAGGCGCCGCAGCCCGAGGACTACGTGATCGCCACGGGCCGCACCCATTCGGTCGAAGACTGCTGTCGCCTGGCCTTCGAGCACGTCGGGCTGGACTGGCGCGCGCACGTGGTCCAGGACCCGGCGCTGCTGCGGCCGGCGGAGGTCGAGTTCCTGCTGGGGGACGCGAGCAAGGCGCGCCGCGAGCTGCGCTGGGAACCCGAGGTCGACTTTCCGGCCTTGGTGCGCATGATGGTCGATGCGGACCTCGAGCGTCTGGCCAGGCGCTGAGCGAACCTTGGGGGCCCGTTCCGCATCCGAAGCAACGGGAGCCGCGCGGCGGCTCCCCCCGGAGGCACGGCTGGCGATCACCGGCGCGGGCGGTTTCGTGGGCGCGCGCCTGCTCCGGCGCCTCGAGGCGGATCCGGGCCCGGCGCTGCTGGCGATGGCCCGCCGGCCGAGCGCGGCGCTCTATCGGCTGCGGGGCCACCCGCGCCACCGCCTGGCGCTGTTCGACCTGCGCCACGAGGGCGCGCTGCAGGCGGCCTTCGACGATTTCGCGCCGACCCATGTGCTGCACCTGGCGGCGCTGGCCAATCCGCGCGCCAACGAGGCCGATCCGGAGGCTTCCCGGGAGCTCAACATCGAGCTGACCCGCAGCGTGGCCGAGGCCGCCCTGGCCGTGGGCGCCAAGCTGCTGCTGGCCAGCACCGCGCAGGTCTATGGGCGCGGGCCCAACCCGCTGTCGGAATCGGCGCCCCTGGCGCCCCGGAGCGTTTACGGACAGAGCAAGCGAGAGGCCGAAGAGCGCGTGCTCGAAGCCACCCAGCGGGGCCTGGCGGCCGTGATCGCCCGGCCCTTCAACCACGCCGGCCCGGGTCAGTCCGAGGACTATGCCCTGGCGGCCTTCGTGGGGCGGTTGGCGCGCGGGCGCGGCGGGTCCCAGCGACTGCCCGTGGGCAATCTGGCCGCGGCGCGGGATTTCCTGCACGTGGACGATGTCCTGGCCGCCTACGAGCTGCTCTTGCTGCGCGGGCAGGTGGGACGCGCCTACAACGTCTGCCGGGGCAGCGCGGTGGCCCTCGGGGACCTGTGGGCCGGCCTCGGCCGGCGCCTGGGCTACAGCCCCGAGGAGCTCGCTCAGCGCACCTTCGAGGAGCCCTTCTTGGTGCGGCCGGACGAGCCCGACGTGGTTTTCGGCGACGTCAGCCGCTTGTCAGCGCTCGGATTCTCGCCGGGCTTCAGCATCGAGAGCCTGCTCGACGACCTGGCCGCGCCGTTCTTGTAGGCCGCCAGCCAATTGCGCAGGGCCTGGCCGGGGCAAGCGGTGTCCTTGAAGTCGCAGTGCCCGAACACGCTCCCCTGGGCGATCTGATAGCGCTGCCGCAGGCTGGCCACCAAGGAGTCCAAAGCGGAGAGGGCCTGGGCGCTGGGCTGCTCCTCGTCGAAATTGCCGAGCAGGCAGATGCCCAGGTTGCGCTCGTTGTGATTCTGGCCGCCGCTCCTGCCCGCGTGGGCGCCGACCCACTCGATGCGGCGACCTTCGTAGACGCGGCCGTCGGGATCGATCAGGAAGTGGTAGCCGATGTCGGCCCAACCCTCGCCCTGCATGTGGTTCTTCTGGATCTGGCGCAGGGTGGCGGCCACCGATTCGATCGGGCGGCCCTGCAGGCGCCGGCCGGGCATGGCGGTGTGGTGCACCGTGATGCGCGACCAATCCTGGCGCGAGCGATCCATGTCGGAGGTATTCGGCGAGGCCGCACCCCAGCGCGCGCGCGCGATGATGTTGCCCAGGCTGGTGCTGGCCACGGGGGCCTGGGGTTCGGTGCGGCCGAGCGCTTCGAGCCGCTCGAGGCCCCGGCGGGCGCGCTCGCGCTGGTCCGCCGTCGCGTCGGGCGATTCGAGGATCGAGCGATAGCCGCTGCGGGCCGCGGCGATCCGCGCCACGACCGGGGCGTCCGACTTCTTGGCCAGGTCCGCTTCGGCCAGCCGCACGCGGCCTTCGGCGAGGCGCAGCTCGGCTTCCAGGCGGTCGATCGGCTCGGCGGCGGCGCCGTGTTGGTCCAGCCAGGCCTCGAGGGCCTCGAGTTCGGCCCAGGTGGGGCTCGCCGAAACCAGCGGTGCGGGCGCGACCTCCGGCTGGAAGCGGGGCGAGGCGCAACCCTGCGCCCACCAGAGGGACAGGGCCAGCAGCAGAACGCCCCAGGGGAGCGACCGCCGCGTACGGAGCTGGAACGGAGCGGTGCCTGACACGGGAAGGGCGGCGCGTTTGGGGCTAGGCTTTGGGCGAGGCGGAGCCGGAGGGCCCCGCTCTTCAGCCCCTCTTGTCTACACCCTTGGCCGATCCTGGAGCAACGCTGCGCCGCGTCCTGGCCCGCTGGCCGGTCCTGCTTTCGATCCTCTTGGCGGGCAGCCTGGTGCCCGCGATGGCCTTTCCGGGGGGCTCCCGCGCGGCCCAGGAGACCGAGGCCGAGTTGGAGGCTTGGCTGCTCGAAGCCCGCCAGGATGCGGAGCGGCTGCGGCGCTCCGGGGCGGTCCAGGAGGCCCGTGCGGCGCTTGCGGAGCTGCTTTCGGACGAGCCCGGAGATTGGCGCACCCGGGCCTGCCTGGCGGCCCTGGAGTTCGATCTGTCGCGCTTCGAGCCGGCGCTGGAGGCGGCGCGCCGCGTGTCCCGCGAGGCCGAAGCGGCGGGCGAGCCCGGCGCCGCGGAAGCCCGCGGGGCCTGGCGCGTGGAGCTCGAGACCCTGCTGGAGCTGGGGCGCTACGGGGAAGGCAGCGAGCGCTTCGAAGCGCTGTCGCAGGCCGGGCTCGAGCCCGAATCCAGCGCCGCCCTGGCGGAGCTGGGGGCGCGCCTCTGCCTGGGCGCGGGGCGCCGGGAGCGCGCCTCGGCCCTGCGCGAGCAGGCCCGCGCGGCCTCGCCCGCGGCCGAGCCGCCCTTCCCCGGCGGACGGCCCCTGGAGGCCCTGTGGCGCTCGCGCTCCCTGCGCGCTGCCGGCGAGCTGGGCCCGGCCAGCAATGCCCTGGTGGCGGAGCTGCGCTCCGGGGAGCCGGAGGCCGATCTGCTGGCGGAGCTGGCCAGTCTGTATTTCGAAGCGGACGGCGAGGTCGACGATCCGCGCACCCAGGATCGCAATCCCGGTCCCCTGCTGCGCAAGGCCCTCGAGCTGAACCCGGGCAGCGAAACGGCCTTGATCGGCCTGTACGAGCTGCACCGCTTCAATTGGCGCCGACAGAGCCAGACCGCCGACAGCTACCTGAAGCAGCTCGGCGAGCGGCGTCCGCGCTCGGTGGCGCTGCGCCTGGCCGCGGCCCGCGCCGCCATCTCGCTCTCCCAGCAGGACCGGGCTCGCGAGCTCCTGGCGGAGCTCGAGCGCGAAGCCGGCGGCCGCCGCGAGGTGCAGGCCCTGCTGGCGACCCTGGATTGGATCGAGCGCGGGCCGGAGGCGGCCGCGGCGCGCTTGGCGCCGCTCGAGGCCCTCGACCCCGCGGACGGCTCCCTGCGGCGCGAGCTGGGCGGGCTGCTGCTCGAGCTGTATCGCTTCGCCGAGGCGCGCCCGGTGCTGGAAGCGGCCGTCGGGCGGGATCCGGGCGATCACCGGGCCTGGACCCTGCTCGGCAAGGCCGCGGCCAACTGCGGCGACATCCCGGCGGCCCGCGAGGCCCTCGAGCGGGCGCGCATCGAGGCGCGCCTGCGCCGCGACGCCGAGCGCAACAACCTCTCCCTGGTGCTCGAGCACATCGGCGAGCGCTTCGTGGAGTTCGAAGCCGCGCCGCTGACCTTCGCCTGGATCCCCAGCGGCAGCCAGGTGCTCGAGCTTTATTGGCCGCCCTTCTACGAGGCCGCGCGCCGGGAACTGGTCGAGCGCTATGGCTTCGACCCGGGTGCGGTGCGGATCGAAGTCTTCGAGCGCCACGCCGACTTCTCCGTGCGCTCGACCGGCTTCGAAGGCTTCC
>JBIKLM010000200.1:0-7746 GCA_044359835.1 Planctomycetota bacterium | reverse complement strand
CTGGATCTGCGCAAGGAGCGCAACGAAGCCGGCCTGACCCGCAAGGAACCGACCGAATCGCTGGAGGCCATGATCCAGTACGTCGAGCGCAAGACCCAGACGCGCTCGGCGGGTTGAACGCTGCTCCATCCGCTGGGTCCGGCCTCCCAGGGGGGGCCGGCCCGCGTTCTGCCCCCGGCGATCGCCGAGCAGGCGGTGAGCCCCAGGAGTCTCCGCCAGGGTCTGCCCGTCGCGGGCTGCGCCTCAGCGCCCGGCGGCGCACGTCCAGGGGCGAGGAAGACGCGATGGCCGCCCGGGTGGAGGGCGGAGTCTGCCCGCTGCTAGGGTGACTGCGGCGCTGGGGAGGCGTCCCCTGGCCACAGCGCTGGTTCCGCCTGCATGCGCAGGCGCAGCGCCGGCTCCGCTTGATCCGCCAGTCGCTGAGCCCGTTGGGCCCCTTCCGCAGAGCCGGCCAGGGCCGCGCGGCGGTAGCAGCGCCAGGCTTCGAAGGGATCCTGCGCAACTCCCTTGCCGGCCTCGTAGAGCGCTCCCAACTGCATCAAGGCCTGCGGCAGGCCCTGCTCGGCCGCCGCACGGATCCAGCTCGCGCCGCCGGCCGCATCGGCCTCGGTGCCCTGCCCCCGCAGCAGCAGCAGCCCCAGATTCACCTGAGCGACGGCCTGGCCCGCGTCGGCGGCTGCAGCGAGCCAGCGCAGGGCCTCCTGGTCGGAGGCCGGCAGGTCCTCGCCGCGCAGGTACAGCAGG
Organism: Planctomycetota bacterium; assembly: GCA_044359835.1. Classification (GTDB taxonomy): domain Bacteria; phylum Planctomycetota; class UBA1135; order UBA1135; genus JBIKLM01. Next base: position 7,002 of record JBIKLM010000200.1, on the reverse strand, counting down.
CCCAGGCGCGTCATGGCGCGCGGCTCCCCGCGCTCGCTGGCCCGGCGGATCCACTCCACGCCCCGCGCTCGCTCTACGGCGCTGCGCTGGCCTTCGAGCAGCAGGTGCCCCAGCGCCGATTGGGCCGCGGGCAGCCCGTGTCCGGCCGCTTGCTCCAGCCAGACGAAGCCCTGCTCCGCATCGCTCGCACCGCCCTCGCCGGCCAGCAGCATGCCCGCCAGCTCGAATTCGGCCTGGGCCAGCCCGCTGGCGGCCGCGCGCCCGAGCCGCTGGCGCGCTCCCGCCGGGTCGGTCGGCCCACCTCGGCCCGCGCGGGCCAGGCCGGCCCACAGCAGATCGGCCTCAGCGGAGCCCGCGTCCCCCGCGAGCTCGAGCCAGCGGCGGGCTTCCCGGTCATCCGGCTCGACGCCTCTACCGGTGAGGTAGAGCAGGCCCAGGTTGAGCATCGAGACCGCGTCTCCCTGCTCGGCCGCCCGGCGGTACCAACCGGCGGCCTGGGCCGGATCGCTGGGCGCTCCGAGCCCCTGATCGAGGCGCAGTCCGAGCTCGCGCTGGGCCGAGCGCTCGCCCGCGGCGGCCAGGGCTTCCAAAGCCTGGTCCGAACTCTGCAAGGCGCCCGTTTCCGGTGCCCGGGCCGGCCTGCCCTGGCCACAGGCGAGCAGAGCCGGGGCGAGGGCGGCGAACAGCGTCCAGTGGCGCATGTCGGCAGGTTAGCCCCAGGTGAACCCCCAGGCTACGCGGGAGCGGGCCCGACTTCGGCCAGATCGGCCGCGCCCGTGACCCTGGCTCGGAAAATCGCCAGCCCCGTATCCAGAGCCTAGGATGCATTCATGGTGGTCCCGGGCTCGCGTACCCGCATCCGACCCATGCTCGGGCGGCTGTTTGCCCAGGCGTTCCTGGGGGCCGTGATCGTGCTCGCCCTGTGGAGCGCTTGGCGCGCCTTGCAGGGGCCGCGAACGGGGGCTCGCCCGCCCAGGGCGAGCGAGTATGCGCTGGCCGTGGGTTTCGCTCTGGCGGCGCTGGGGGCCGTGCGGCCCTGGCTCATGCGCCTGCGCACCCGCGAGCCGCTGTTGCCCTCGCACGCCGACCTGCTGCGCCTGGGCTTCTATCTCTTCACGATCCATTGGGCCTGGACCCTGTGGCGCTATCCGACCCCCGGGCGCCACGCCCTCGAGGTCAGCCTGGGGATCCCGGCGGCCCTGCTGTGCGCCGTCGTTGCCTTTGGGCCGTTGCTCGCGAAGCGGCTGCCCCGGCGCGCCCTGCGTCCCGTCGACATCCTGCTGTTCAACCTGTGCCTGACGCCGCTGGCGATCGAATTCGGGCTTCGCCTGGTCTCGCGCGGCTCGGATTCGCTGGTGCTCGAGTCCCCGCAGCCCTCCATGGAGAAGCGCATGCGCGAGCTGCGCCTCAAGCCCCATCAGATCGTGTTCGGCTTTCCTTGCGATGAGCGCGGCTCGCACGACGAGGCCCCGCGGCCGCGCGGCCCGTTCGAGCGCCTGGTGGTCCTGATCGGAGACTCCTTCGGGGTCGGGATCGTGCCGCATGTGTACCACTTCAGCACCGAGGCGGAGCGGCGCCTGCCCTGGGCGCAGGTCTACAGCCTGTCGATCAACGCCGTCGATGTGCCCGAGTATCGCCGTCTCTTGACCCGCGAAGCGCTCGCGCTCGAGCCGGACCTGATCCTGATCGGCGTCTTCGTCGGCAACGACATCACCGCCAGCCAGCATCGCAGTCTGGGTCCGCCGAGCCCGTACAGCTGGCTCAGCCCCTTCTATGAACGGCGCGGCTTGCTGCTCCATCTGGTACCCCAGCGGCTGGCACGCTTGAGCCACGAGCGCGCGGAGCTCGGGCGTGTCGGCATCGATCTCGGCGAGCAGGGCGAGCGACTCCAGCACAGTGCGGAATCCCTGCGCCTCGCGGAGCCCTACCTCTTCGATCCGCTGCGCGAACAGCCGAGCTTCACCAGCGAGCTCTTCGACAAGATCGAGTCGGCGCGTGTCCTCGAGGTCTGCACCACGGGCCCCAAGGCCCAAGAGAACTACGCTTTCTTCTTCCGCGAATTCGAGCTGCTGTTACGCGCGGCCGGCGGCCGGCGGGTCGCCGTCGTGCTGATCCCCGACGAGTTCCAGGTCGAGGATGCCCTGTGGGAACGCACGGTCTCCGGATGGAATGTGCCGCTGCAGCGCTTTCAGCCGCAGGAGCGCCTGGTGCCCTGGTTTGCCGAGCGCGGAGTGCCCTGTTTGGATCTCCTGCCGATCCTGCGCGCCGAACCCAAGGAGCCCGACGGCGATCGGCACCTCTACCACCTGCGCGACACCCACCTCAACGTGCGCGGCAACCGCCGTGCGGGCCAGGCGCTGGCGGAGTTCCTCTCGTTCTTGGCGCCCAAAACGCAGGTCGCACGCATCGAGGGGGCGCCCGAGCCCGCGCTGCTCGGCAGGCCGGGTCTGCCCGAGGCGCCCCCGCTGCGCTGCTTCGCGCCGGATGGCGTTGAGCTGCCGCTCGCCAGCCTGTGGCCCCGGGCGCGGCTCGTTTCCAGCGCCCCCGAGGTGGTCCAGGTGACACCGAGTGGCCAGCTGGTGGCCCTGCGCCGCGGTTCGGCGACCATCGAGCTCGAGGTCGATGGGCTGCGGGGAGCCTGCGAGGTGAGCGCCTTCTGGCCACCCCTGGTCGAGCTCGGCGGGGGCTCTCCGACCGGGCCACGGGGCGAATTGCGCGCGCTGGGCGAGCGTTTCCCGCTGGGCCATGCGGTCCGTTTTTCGCTGACCGGGCTGGATCCCGGGGCCTCGGGCAATCTGTGCGTCTCGATCCGGCCCGCGCTCGGCTGGGTGCTGGACCGGGATCCGACCCCGCACGATCCGGGCCCGCTGACGCTGATCTCGATCCAAGCCGACGAAACGGGCACAGCCCAATTCGACTTTCAATTGCCCGGCCCTGAGTCCTGGCGTGGCAGGCCGCTTTTCTTCACCGTCCGCTGGGGCGATCGGGAAGGCAATCCTCCCTACCGCTTCACGCCGGTGCTGGCGATCACTCCCGGCTGACCGGCCGAGAATCCACTCGCCGGGGCTGCGCCCGGGCCGTCCGACCGGTCCATCCGCAGCCGTTGGCGCTGCCATCCGGGGCCCACAGCGGCCACCCAAGAACCGCCCAGGGCTGCGACCCTCGGCTCCTCAAGGGCTCGGTGCACCGGAGCTGGGAGCAAAGCGCCTTCGGCCGCTGATCTAATTCGGCCGCTGCGCTGCGAATAGCAGGGTCTCGCCCTGAAGGCCCGGCAGCCGGCCCGCGGCCCGTTCGAGCAGCCAGTGGGGCAGAGCCAAACCGCCGGCCAGCAGGCAGCGCGGCAGGTTTCCCGAGCTGGGCCAGAACTTCCTCGCCAAAGCGGTGGCCGTGTTCTTGAGCAAGAACAGGCCAGAGGCTTCGTTGATCGAGAGGCAGCGCGGCTCCGCTAGACCGGCGCGCTGGGCCGCTTGGCGGAAGCTGTCCGCGCTCAGATACAAGCGGTGGTATTGCGGGATATCGAAGCCGTGCCAGCCGGAGCCCAGGGCCCGCAACCAGGGGCTGTCCCCGTTGGGGGTGGAGCCCACGATCCAGCCCCCCGGGCGCAGGCACAGGCTGGAGCTCTGCAGGAACTCGATCGGCTGCTCGACGTGCTCGAGCAGCTCCCAGGCCACCACCAGATCGAATTCTGCGGGCGCTTCGCCTTGGCCGATTTCGCGGGCATCGGCGCAGGACAAACGCCCCATCAGCCCGCGGCGGCGGCCCGCTTCGACCGCGGCGGCGCTGAGATCGACCCCGTGGGCGTCGTAGCCGGCGGCCAAGGCCGCCTCCACGAAGAAGCCCTTGGCGCAGCCCAGCTCCAAGAGCCGCAGGCCCTTTCGCCCGCGCGGCAGGCCGAGTTCGCGGCACAGCCGCGTCAGGTGGCCGACCTGCTCGCGGGCTCGCGCCGCCAGACGGTTGTCGAAGGCGGATTCGTGGTAGTAGTAGCCGCGGTCGTAGCGACCCTCGGGGACCGTGCTGACCCGCGCTCGGCAGCGTTGGCAGCGCCGATACTGGGCGCTCTCGGAGCTGCCCAGGGGGCCGTCGCAGGCCGGGCAGCCCGGCGCGGGGGTCGGGCGTGCGCAGGCCTGCGGGGACTGGGCCGGCGCGGTGGGGAGGGTGGTCGAGGCCATCGAGAATCCGGCGGGGCTCTCCTGGGTGCTTCGGCCGGGCGGGCCAAGCGCCCGCAGGGCCTGGGCGCCTTGGACCGTCCCCGGGAACGGCCGGGTGGCTCTGCCGGCCGCGACGATGCCGGCGGCCCAGGCCTGGCCGTTGCCCCAGGGAGGGGCCGACGGACTTCGCAAGCTGCCGGTCGCCGCGGGCCTGACCCCCGTGTGCCGTCGAGCCTCCGATCCGGCCGGGACCCGCACCGACCCCGCAGGCCGCCAACGAAGCGCACCGAGGGTTCGCCCGACCAGTCGCCGACTGGGTCGGGCCCGCGGGAGATCGCTTGGGTGCCCGAAGGGTCGCCGGGCACGGCCCTGGTCTCTGGAGCTGGAGCTCCGGGGGCCTGCTCCGGCTCGCCGCCGATCGCGCTGCATCGGCCTGTCCGGAAGCGGCGGCGCGATCAGCAAGGGAGCTCCTGGGCCTTGGTGAATGCGCTTGATTCGTGTCCGCGGGCTTCCGGGCGATCCGCAGCGCGCGGCGGCTGGCACGATTCCGCGGATCCCCATTCGAACTCCCCTGCTAATCTCAGTCCGTTGGCGGGCGCGCTCGAACCTCTGGCACCGGACCTGTGGATCCAGCGCGGTCCCCTGCGGCGTCTGGGGGTCGAGTACGGGCGCGTGGGCAGCCTGATCCGGCTCGCCGGTGGGGACCTGGCGCTGGTGACCCCGGGGCCCTTCAGCCCCCGCCTGGCCGGCGCGATCGAAACGCTCGGGCCCCTGCGCCACCTGGTGGCCAACAACCTGTTCCACAACCTGTTCTTGGCCGAATGGCTGGCGGCCTTCCCCGGGTGCCTGTGCCACGCCGTGCCCGGCTTTCGCCAGCGCTACGGCCTGCGGGTCGATCGCGAACTCGGCTCCGCCGCGCCCGATGCTCGCTGGGCATCGGCCTTCGCGGAGTATCCCGTCGAAGGCCTGCCTCGGGTGGGGGAGTGGCTGCTGCTGCACCGATCCAGCCGGACCCTGATCGTCGGCGACCTGCTCTTCAACCTGGCGCCACCGCGGGGCTGGCGGCAGTCGCTGATGCAACATCTGCTGGGCCTCCACGGCGGCCCCGCCCGCGGTCGCCGCTATCCCGGTTTCGTGACCGATCCCCAGGCCTTCCGAGCCTCCCTCGAGCGCGTGCTGGCGGTCGGATTCCAGCGCTTGGTGCCCGCCCACGGCGCGCCGATCGAGACCGACGCCATGGGCGTGCTGCGCCGGGTTTGGAAGCTGCCGCCAGCTTGAATTCGCGACCCTTCGTCGTCCGGAACCCGCGGCGCGGGCCTCCCGTGGAGGCCTCCGACGGCGATCTCGACGCGCCTCATCGGGCTCCGGTTCTCCGGGGTCGTCTCGGGAGCTTGAAGGCCATGCCGCTGCACGGGCCCTCGACGGCCTCGGGCTCTCAGCCCAGCGCTCCGCCGCCCACGAAGGATCGAACCCCCAAAGATCGAACCACGGCCGAATCCAGGCCGAAGCGGCCATTCCGCGGGCTCGATCCCGGATCCTCGCGGCTTCCCCGGAGGCGGCCCGAATCGGCCACCGGAGCGTCCGCAGGTCGCGGCCACTGGCCAGCCCTCCCCGCGGCACCGAGCCCGGAGGGGCCCGCCCGGGACGCTGCGGTCCCCAGGACTCCAGCCCCTGGCTGCGACGGCCGATACCGCGAGACCCCCTGGCCGCGCCCCGATGCCGAACTTCTACAGCCAACACGGCGAAGACAGCCTGCTCTGGCAGCTCTTCGGCGAAGCCAGCGCTCCGGGCCAGGGCTATTTCGTCGAAGTCGGCGCCCTGGACGGGCGGGTGCTCTCCAACACGCTGTGCTTCGAGGAAGCCGGCTGGAAGGGCGTCTGCATCGAGCCCCACGGGGACTATTTCGAGCGCCTCGTCCCGAACCGCCCGGGATCGCTGTGCCTGCGGGCGGCCGTCTCCGACCGGGATCAGGATGAAACCGAGTTCTACGCCAACCGCCGCGGCGCCCTCTCGACCCTCGAGCGCGAATCCGAAGCCCACTTCCGCGCCCACTACGCCCCCTGGTTCGCCGGATTCGAAGTCCAGCGCGTGCGCCGCGCCCGCCTCGACACGCTCCTGGCCGAGATCGGCGCTCCGGCTCGCTTCGAGTTCCTTTCGATCGACGTGGAAGGCCATGAGCTCCCCGTGCTCCAGGGCCTCGACCTGCGCCGCTATTCGCCGCGCGTGATCGTGGTCGAAGAACTGACCCCGGACCACGGCCGCCGCCAAACCGAGTACCTGGCCGCCCACGGCTACCGCGAAGCCCGCCAGCTCGGCTGCAATCGCTTCTACTGCCGCTACACCTCCGACCTGGTGCTGCTCCGCTCCGCGACCCCGAGCCCCAACCTGATCCGCCTGCCGCACCCGCTAGATCTCCCCACCCCGCCGGTCGACGCTCCGGGGGCCCCAGCGCCCGCTGGGACAGCGCCCGCCTCCGCCGCACTTGGCAACCAGCCCGCCGGCTGACCCGCACCCCGGCGAGCCCCCTGCTCGGCAGGCCCTAGGCGGCAACTACCCTGACACCGGGGGCAAGTGCCGGGCCGCTTTCCATCAACTCAAGGCTGCGTCGAGTATCCTGTTCCGCAGTCCCCGCTGAAGCGGCAACCAGCTGCAAATCTGCTACATGCTGACCCTCTAGCCCGGCCGACCGAGTGGCCGAACGCCCTAAGTTGGCCTGGGGACATGGTTTACGATGAGCGGCTGAAGGGATTCGAACCCTCGACATTCAGCTTGGGAAGCTGACGCTCTACCAGCTGAGCTACAGCCGCGATGGGGGGAGGCTAGCGGCTCGGAGGGGGGAGGGCAAGGGGTGTTG
>JBIKLM010000011.1:0-25372 GCA_044359835.1 Planctomycetota bacterium | reverse complement strand
AGGTCGTGCGCGGCGAGGACGGCGGCCTGTACCTGCGCCTGTCCTGGAACAAGCGCTACATCACCCTGGCGGCGGTCTCGACCGTGCTCGGGCTGGCCTTCAAGCTCAGCGATCCCGACAACCTGCTGGGCCGCGGCCGCGACCTGGGCATCACCTGCGCCCTGATCCCGACGCGCACCCCGGGCGTGGTGCTCGGCAAGCGCCACGATCCGCTCGGCGTGCCGTTCTACAACTGCCCCACCTCGGGCGAAAACGTGCTCGTGCCGATCGATGCGATCATCGGCGGGCCCGAGGGCGCCGGCAAAGGCTGGCGCATGCTGATGGAATGCCTGGCCGCGGGCCGGGGCATCTCGCTGCCCGCCTCCAGCACCGCGGCGGCCCTGATGAGCGCCCGCGTGGCCGGCGCCTATGCCGCTGTGCGCAAGCAATTCGGCCTGGCGATCGGGCGATTCGAGGGCATCCAAGAGCCCCTGGCGCGCATCGGCGGCACGGCCTACATCCTGGAGGCCGCCCGGCGCTACACCAACGGCGGTCTCGACTCCGGGGCCAAACCCGCGGTCGTGACCGCCATGGCCAAGTACGCCTTCACCGAGGCCGCCCGCCACGCGCTCAACGACGCCATGGACATCCTGGGCGGCGCGGCCATCTCGCGCGGCCCGCGCAACCTGCTGGCCAACGCCTACCAGGGCACGCCGATCAGCATCACCGTCGAGGGCGCCAACATCCTGACGCGCACCCTGATGATCTTCGGACAGGGCGCGATCCGCTGCCATCCCTACGCCTACTTGGAGGTCAAGGCCATGGAGGCGGACGACGCCGTGGGCTTCGACCAGGCCTTCTGGTCGCACGTGCGGCACGTGGTCGAGAACGGCTGCCGCACCGTGGTCCACAGCCTGACCCGCGGCCGCTTCGCCCACTATCCGATCGAAGGCCCCACGGGCCCCTACTACCGGCGCCTGGCCTGGGCTTCGGCCTCCTTCGCCTTCCTCGCGGACCTGTCCATGGCCAGCCTGGGGGGCGACCTCAAGCGCCGCGAAACGGTCACCGGGCGCTTCTCGGACATCTTCATCTGGATGTACCTCGGCAACGCCGTGCTGCGCCGCTTCGAAGCCGAGGGCGCCAAGCAGGAGGACGAGGCCTTCCTGCGCTGGTCGATGGAGCACGCCTTCGAGCGCATGCAGGCCGGCTTCGATGGCCTGTACCGCAACCTGCCCGTGCCGGTCCTGGGCTGGATCCTGCGCCATCCGGTGGCCCTCTGGTCGCGCATGAATCCGCTCGGCCGCGGGCCCAGCGACGCCCAGGGCGCGGCCGTGGCCAACGCCCTGCAGCGCCCCGGCCCGCAGCGCGACGCGCTGACCGCCGGCCTCTACATCCCGACCGACCTGTCCCAGCACCTGGCGGAGCTCGAGCGCGCCTTCGTGCTGTGCCACCAGGCCGACGAGGTGCTCGCCAAGCTGCGCAGCGCCGTCAAGGCCGGCAAGCTCCAGCGCGCGCCCTTGGCCGCCCAGCTGCAAGCCGCCCTGGAAGCCCAGCTGATCAGCCGCGCCGAAGCCGAGCGCGTGGCCGAGGCCGAAAAGGCCCGCGATCAGGTCATCCAGGTGGACTCCTTCAGCCTCGAGGAATACCGCAGCACCAGCGCCCATCCGGCGCGGGCCGGCTCCATGGAGCCCGGCACACCGGCCACGCCGCGCAGCCCCGCCCCCGCAGGCCAGAGCTGGGGTTGAGCGGCCCGGGCGCCGCCCAGGCCGCAGCACAGCGACGGCTAGGGCGGCCCGGGCCAGGCAGCGCCGGGGCGCCCGGAGGTGCGCAAGGACTCGGCCGGATCGTTCCAGACTGGCCCGGGATCAGCGCGGGCCGCCGGGGCCTCGGCGGGCGAGCTCGCGCTCGCGCAGCTCGCGGCGCAGGATCTTGAGCACCGAGCTCTTCGGCAGCTCGGCCAGGAACTCGACCTCGTAGGGCACCTTGTAGCCGGCCAGCTGGGTCTTGCAGAAGGCGCGCAGTTCCTCGGCGCTGGCCTGCTGCCCGGGCCGCAGCACGACGAAGGACTTGACCGACTCGATGCGCTCGGGATCGGGCACGCCGATCGTGGCGGCCTCGAGCACCTTGGGGTGCGACATCAAGACCCCGTCGACCTCGTCGGGGAAGACCTTCATGCCGTTGAAGTTGATCATGTCCTTCATCCGACCGACGATGCGGAAGTAGCCCTGCTCGTCCATGGCCGCCAGGTCGCCGGTGTGCATCCAGCCGTCGATCAGGGCCTTCTGGGTCTCGTCCGGCCGCTGCCAATAGCCGACCATCACCTGCGGTCCGCGGATCACCAGCTCGCCCTCCTGGCCCGGCGCAAGTTCGGTATGGCCGTCGTCGACCGAGACCACCCGCGCTTCCGTAGCCGGCACGGGAATGCCCACGGAGCCGATCTTGCGTTGCCCGCCCAGCGGATTGACGTGCGTCACCGGCGAGGTTTCGCTCATGCCGAAGCCTTCGATGATGCGCGCGCCGGTCAAGGCCTCGAAACGCTCGAGCACATCCTTGGCGATCGGCGCCGAGCCCGAGAAACAGCTCTTGACGCTGCGCACGTCGACCTGCTCGATGCCGGGGAAATTGTTGAGGCTGTTGAACAGGGTCGGGACGCCCGGGAACAGCGTCACGCGGTGTTTGGCGATGGCGCGCACCAAGGCCTTGGTGTCGCGCGGATTGGGCAGCAGCACCAGGTGCGCACCGATCGCCAGCCCGTAGTTCATGCAGACCGTGAGGCCGAAGACGTGGAACAGCGGCAGGGCGGTCAGCATGACCTCGCGGCCGGGCTCCGCCGAAGCGAACCAGGCGGTCACCTGGGCCACGTTGGCACCCAGGTTGCGATGGCTGAGCATGGCCGCCTTCGAGACTCCAGTGGTGCCGCCGGTGTATTGCAGCACGGCCAGGGCCTCGCTGCGCGCCGCGCTGCCGCCCTCGATCGGTCGCTGGGCCGCCAGCCAGGGCTTCCAGCGCGAGACGCCCGCTTCGTCAGGGAAGGCCGCGTACTTGGGCTCGGGCTCGCGCCGCAGCTTGAACGGCGCCAGCCAATTGAGCGGGAAGCGCAGATACTCCGGGATGCTGGCGACCACGTAGTGGCGCGCGGGCAGGCTGGAGCGCGCCGGACGCAGGGTCTTGACCCACAGGAAGTCGGCCACGATCGCCAACGAAACGCCCGCGTCGCGCCATTGGTGCTCGACCTCGCGCAGGGTGTAGAGCGGGTTGGTCATGACCGCCACGGCCCCGAGCCAGAGCACGGCCTGGAAGGCGATCACCGCCTGGGGCAGGTTGGGCAGTTGGATCGCGACCCGATCGCCGGGGCGCACCCCGAGGGCCGCCAGGCCGGCGGCGGCGCAGCGCACCTCGGACTCGAGCTCCCGATAGCTGAGCGTGCGATTCAGGAACGACAGCGCGGGCCGGCCCGGATAACGCTCGGCGCTGGCGGCGAACAGCTCGGGAATGCAGGGCAAATCGGCCGGCAGGTCGGCGGGCACATCCGGGTCGTAGTGGGCCAGCCAGGGATGGAGGCTCATGGGCAGATCGGCGGCGAAGGGCGGTGCGAAGGCTCGAAGCTACGCAGCGGGGCCCCCGCGGGCCCCATGCGGCGCGCCGCAATGGCCGGCATGGCCAAGGACGGGACGGCCGCTAGCATCCCGCGGGCCCCGCCGGCCGCGGAGCCCGCGGGATGCAGGCGTCGCGGAACGGATGGACCTCGGCACGCAGGCCAGCGGAGTCTGAGCAGCGCCCGCCCCCCGGGCGAGGCCTGCCCGGAGGGGCCGCGCCGCCCCCCGGAACCGCGGGGATCGGGCTGCTAGGCTCTGCGCCCCATGGAGCCGGCCCACGCCGACCTGCCGCGCTGGCTGGCAGCACGCCTCGGGCCGCCGCCGGTCGCGGGCCCCGCTCCCGGGCCGGCGGCGGCCGTGGCCCTGCTGCTGTGCCCGCAGCCGGATGGCCCCGCGGTGCTCCTGATGCGCCGGGCGGAGCGCGCCGGCGATCGCTGGTCCGGCCAGATCGGGCTGCCCGGCGGGTTCTACCAGGACGCGGACGGGGATCTGCTGGCCACGGCGCGCCGCGAGGCCCGCGAGGAGCTGGCCCTCGAGCTCGAGCGCGACGCGCAGCTGCTGGGCGCGCTGACCCCGCGCTCGCCCCTGCGCGGCGGCGCGCCCGGGATGGCCGTGTTGCCGCTGGTCTTCTGGAGCGATCGGGCCCCCCCCGTGCAGCTCTCCGCTGAGGCCAGCGCCGCCTTCTGGATGCCGCTTGGACCGGCCGCGCGGGGCGAGTTCGACGGCGAACAACGCCTGGCCGGACCGAGCGGCGAGCACCGCTTTCCCGCCTGGAGCTTCGCGGGCGCGACGATCTGGGGCCTGACCCATCGCATCCTGCGCGACCTGATCGAGCGCCTGCCGCCGGAGCCCCCGCGATGAGCCCGCGGCGGCCGCGGGTGTACGGACTGGTGCGCGCCTGGGCCCGGGCCCTGCTGTACGGCTTCTATCGGATCGAGATCGCCGGACCGCCGCTGCCCAAGGACGTCCCGCTGCTGCTGATCGCCAATCACCAGAACGGCCTCGCCGACGGCGCGCTGCTGTTGCTCTCGACCGAGCGCCCGCTGCGCGTGCTGGTCAAGTACGGGCTGCTGTCGATGCCGCTGATCGGGGCCTTGTTGCGGGCCCTCGGGGCCCTGCCGGTCTATCGCCAGAAGGACGGCGTCGACCGCTCGCAGAACCAAGCCGCCTTCCAGGCCGTGCATGCGGCGCTGGCACAGCGCTCCGTGATCGCCCTGTTCCCGGAGGGCTCGAGCCACAGCGAGCCGCGCCTCGCGGAACTCAAGACCGGCGTGGCGCGGCTGGCCCTGGGCAGCCTGGCGGAACATGGGCCCGGGCTCGAGCTGACGATCCTGCCGATCGGGCTGTGGTACGAAGCGCGCGACCGCTTCGGCAGCCGCGTGCGCGTCGAACGCGGGCAACCGATCGATGCGCGGCCCTTTCTGACGCCGGGCGGGGCGGAGGATCGCCAGGCCGTGGGGCGCCTGATGGAGCATCTGCGGCTCGAGCTCGAGCGGCTCTCAGCAGCGCTGCCCGCCGGGCTCGAACGCGCACACCTAGAGGCCGCCGTGCAGCGCTTGGGCGTGCAGCCCGGCCACGAATTCGGACTGCGCCAGCGCTTGGCGACGCGCCTGCGGCTGCGCGCCCTGCAAGGCGGGGCGCGCTGGTCGCGTTTGTCGCGACGGCTGCAGGCCCTGCCCGCGCGTCTGATCCTTGCGGGCCCGAGCCTGCGGGCGCGCTGGATCTGGTGGCCCCCGGGCTGGCTGTGCGCGGCGATCGCCACGCGCCTGCGCCCGACGCCGGACAAACACGTGACCACCCTGCTGCTGGCGGCCACGCTGCTCTTCCCGCTGTGGTGGCTGGCCCTGCTCGGCCTGGGCGCGCGCCTCGGCGCGCCCGGTTGGATCGCCGCGGCCCTGCTGCCGGCGCTGGCGGCTCGGGGGCGATTCAGGTTTCGACAGGGCAGACCCTCGGAAGGTCTTTCCCCAGCCTCGGGCCGTTCGTCCAACTCCTAGCCCGGGAACTTCAAGGGGCCCGACCCCCAATGGCGGCCCTTATCGCCAGAAGTCCGGTCTTGCGGGTAATTTGAGACATTCTTGACCGCCCGATCGTCCCAGGGAACGGCCTGCGGGCCGCGAACTTTCCGGACGGCTCCGCCCTCAGCGCCCCCCGCCCCCCAGCATGCCCAGCCGCGGCCATCGAATCCCTGAGGCCCCTTCGCCCCTCCGAAGCTCCAGCTCGCTGCTCGCACTGGCCTTGGCGAGCGCGCTCTGGGCGTCGCCGACCTGGGCGCAGACCAAGCTGAGCGGCCCCGGCGGCGCGCCGACGCCCACGCTCCCCGGCGGAACGCCGTCCGGTCCCGCGGGACTGCGGGCCCCGACGCTCGGCGCGCCGGGTAGCCCGGTCCAGCGCGGCCCGGCCGCCGCCAGCTCGAAATTCAGCTACTTCCTGATCTTCGTCAGCAACTACACGCCGCAGTTGCGCGTCGAACTGGATGCCCTGGGCGGGGACTACGGCGATCTGTACCTCAGGAAGAACGTCAAGCCGACGCTGCAGGACTTCGACGCCAAAGCGGCGGATCCGGCCCAGGCCGACGAGACCCTGGTGCTCAATAGCTCCAGCCTGCCGGGCCTCAGCAGCGGCCTGTGGTGGATCGGCGCCTACCACCGCGAAGACCAGCCCGTCGACGTCGATTGGTTCTTCGAGGTCGTGCCCTCGATCAAACCGGGCATGGGCAGCGTGCCCTACGCCGGCAGCGGCAGCCAGCCCGCCGGCACGACCTTCCGCGTCTGGGCGCCGTTCGCTTCCCAGGTCCATGTGGCCGGCACCTTCAACGGCTGGTCCCAGAGCGCCACGCCGCTGGCCTCGGAGGGCAACGGCAACTGGTCGGTGGACGTGCGCGAGCTCGGGCCCGGCCAGCGCTACAAGTACGTGCTGAAGAACGGCCTGCAGACCCTCTGGCGCAACGACCCGCGCGCCCTGGACGTGACCGCTTCGAACGGGGACTCGGTGATCTACGACCACAAGTCGTACACCTGGACCGACGCGGGCTACCAGACGCCGCCCTGGGATGACCTGGTCATCTACCAGATGCACGTGGGCACCTTCCAAGACCTGCCCGGCAGCGCCGTGGGCAACTTCGACAGCGCCCGGCAGAAACTGGACTACCTCGATGCGCTGGGCGTCACGGCCATCGAGCTGATGCCGCACTTCGAATTCCCCGGCGATTACTCCTGGGGCTACAACCCCTCCCACCCCTTCGCCGTGGAGAGCTCCTACGGCGACGCCAACGCCCTCAAGCGCTTCGTCGACGAGGCCCACGACCGCGGTCTGGCCGTCTTCACCGACCTGGTCTACAACCACCTCGGCCCGAGCGACCTGGACCTGTGGCAATTCGACGGTTGGAGCCAGGGGGGCTACGGCGGGATCTACTTCTACAACGACGTCAAGGCGATCACCCCCTGGGGCGACACGCGGCCCGACTTCGGGCGACCCGAAGTGCGCCAGTACCTGCGCGACAACCTGCTCCTGTGGCTGGAGGACTTCCGGCTCGATGGCATGCGCTGGGACTCGACCTCGAACATCCGCATGACCCAGCTCGGGAACAACCCCGACGGCTGGTCCTTCATGCAATGGTGCAATGACGAGGTCGACGGCAAGCAGCCCTGGAAGTACATCTTCGCCGAGGACCTCTACGACGCGCCCAACGACTGGATCACCAAACCGACCGGGGCCGGCGGAGCCGGCTTCGACGGACAGTGGGACGCCCTGTTCGTGCACCCGATCCGCGACACGGTCATCCCGCCCAGCGACCAGAGCCGGGACATGTGGAAGGTGCGCAACGCGGTGCTGCACAAGTACAACGGGGATGCTTTCGAGCGCATCATCTATACCGAGTCCCACGACGAAGTGGCCAACGGCAAGAGCCGCGTGCCCGAGGAGATCTGGCCGGGCAACGCGGCCAGCTGGTTCAGCAAGAAGCGCTCGACCTTGGCGGCCGCGGTGCTGATGACCTCGCCGGGCGTGCCGATGATCTTCCAGGGTCAGGAGTTCCTGGAGGACGGGTTCTTCTCCGACGCGGACCCCCTGGACTGGGCCAAGTCCCAGAGCTTCAGCGGCATCACCCAGATCTATCGGGATCTGATCGGGCTGCGCCGCTCGCTGAGCGGCAACACCTGGGGCCTCAAGGGTCAGAACACCAACTTCTTCCACGTCAACAACCTGAACAAGGTCGTGGCCTACCACCGCTGGCGCAACGGCGGTGCCGGCGACGACGTGGTGGTCGTGGCGAACTTCGCCAGCCAGGCCTGGAACAGCTACACCATCGGCCTGCCGCGCGGCGGGATGTGGCGGGTGCGCTTCAACAGCGATTGGAGCGGCTACGACCCGGGCTTCGGCAACCACCCGACTTTCGACGTCATGGCCAACCCGGTGCCCTATGACGGGCTAGGTTTCTCGGCCTCCTTGAGCTTCGGTCCCTACACGGCCGTGATCCTGTCCCAGTGAGGACCCGGACAAGCAAAGCGTCCAAATCACGAACCTAGACAACCCGGTCCGATGGGTCCGCGGCGCAGGGCGCCGCCTGGCCGCCGGACCTCCCCTCGAGCACGCAGCGCCCGGCACACCCGTCGCGGACGGGATGGCGCTGCGCGTCCCCCAGAAAGCGAACCCCCTCTATCGATGCGCATCCAACTGATGCCCGCCGCGGCAGTCGCGGCCGCGCTGCTCGCGAGCAGCGCCTTCTCCCAGACCTACTCCACCCTGTGCGCCGAGAGCTTCGACTACCCGGCCGGCAACCTGGGCGGCCAGAACGCCGGACCCTGGTGGTTCACCTCCTGGTTCTCCGGCGGCGGCGGCGCGGACGCCTCCGTGGTGATCCCGGGCATCGATGGCGTGGGTGGCATGGCCCGCACCAACTTCGAGAACGCGGGCTCCTTCCGCTCCCCGAAGACCGGCCCGTGGACTCCGACCATCGGCTCGGGCTTCAACTTCGGCGGCGACGCCCCCTACAGCGTGTGGGTCAGCTTCAGCTCCTACCGCGCCCCGGGCAGCGGCGACCAGTACGGCGGCCTGTCCCTGCACACCCAGTTCGTCGGTGAGAAGCTCTACATCGGCTCGCCCTTCCAGTCGAACGGCTGGGGCTTCGGCGTGCCCGGCTGCTGCTCCTTTGCGATCCCCGGCTCCGACGCCTCGGTCGCGACCCGCGTGGTCGTGCGCATCGACTACCAGCAGGGCGACGAGCGCGCCCGCATGTGGCTGAACCCGGCCGTGCCGCACCCCGCCACCCCGGCGGACCTGGACGTGACCGTCACCAACCACAACTGGAACGAAATCCGCCTGCAGGCTGGTGCGTCCACCAACGGCCAGACCGGCTGGTTCTTCGATGACATCCTGATCGAGGTCGAGAACGGCGAGCCGACGGCCCTCAACGCCAACAACAACGTGATCTCGCTCTCGGCGGGCGGCACCCAGAACTTCGAAGCCTTCGGCGGTGTCGAGAACACCGGCGACATCTACTTCCTGCTGGGCTCGGTCTCGGGCACCGCTCCGGGCCTGCCCCTGCCCCCCGTCGGCGTCCTGCCGCTCAACTTCGACGCCTACACCAACCTGACCCTGACCGCCCCGAACACCCCGCCCCTGTCGGGCTCGTTCGGAACGCTGAATGGCGACGGCAAGTTCAACGCCGCCCTGAGCCTGCCGGCCGGCAGCAACCCGAACCTGGCCGGTGTGGTCGCGAACCACGCCTACGTGGTGCTCGACCTGTCGACCGGCATCCCGGCGATCGTCAAGATCTCCAACGCGGTCGGCGTGACCCTGACCAACTGATCCGCGGACATCGGCGCGGTCCGGGCCCACCCGGATCGCGCCCGATGGCCTGCTGAACGCGTCTCTCGTGCCGGCGCCCCTTCGGAGCGCCCGGCCGAGCGCTCTCCCCGCGGCCTGCTCAGTCCCCCATCGTCGGTCTCCATGGCGTGCCCGGGGCACACCGGAGCCCAAGGCGCAGCGCCCGATTCCGCGCGCGGGCGCCGTCCGCGGCGGAAGGGCTGACCTGCCGGGCTTTGCCCGAGCCGCGGGCCGCGTCTGAAGCGGGCCGTGTCCCGATCTCCGGCGGCCACGGAGGCCGCGCAGCCAGCCGATCCGGCCAGAGCCAGCGATCGCCTCTGCAACAACGGCCCCTCGTGGCCGACATCCGCACTCCCCGCTGCCCACGCGGCGGGTCCTGTTCCCCCTCGCCCCCAGCGAATCTCAACCGGGCTTTTCGCCCCCTCCCCCAACCAGTGATGCGTACCCCCTCCCTGGCCCTGATCGCTGCCGCTGCCCTGTCCGCCGCAGCCAGCGCTCAGACCTTCCGCACCATCGCGGTCGAGTCCTTCGAAATCGCCCCGGGCACCAACATGGGTGGCCAGGGCAGCGGAACGGGCTGGGCCGCCCCCTGGTGGTCCGGCAACGGCGGCAACCACATGGTCACCGAAGCCCCCAGCTTCGACGCCCTGGGCAACCGCGTGCGCACCAACGTGGACGACGGTGGCTCCTACCGCCGCCTGGACCTGGCCAACTTCCCCCAGGTCACCGACGCCCAGTTCGGCCAGGCCGGCGGCCCGCTGGTGGGCAAGGATGGCTCGATCATCTGGCTGACCTACGAGGCCGAGATCGCGCCGGGCTCCCAGGACCGCTATGCGGGCGTCTCCTGCTTCATCTTCCTCGACCCCAACGGCGTCGGCGAGTACCTGTTCCTGGGCTCGCCCTACAACAACTTCACCTGGGGCCTCGACTGCCCCGGCTGCGGCGGCGCGACCGTGGGAACCACGGCCGCGACCCAGCGCACGCGCCTGGTCTATCGCATCGACTTCCAGGCTGGCCAGGAGCGCGTGCGCCTGTGGACCAACCCGGCGGTCCCGCACCCGACCACCCCCCCTGAGATGGACACCCTGGTGCCCGACTTCCGCTTCAACGAGCTGCGCATCCAGGCGGGCCTGGGCGGCACGGGCCCCGGGGTGACCGGCTGGCGCTTCGACGACCTGCGCGTCGAATGCCAGGACTGCGACCCGGCTCAACCCCTGGTCGCCACCCCCGCCGGGGTGTCGGTCTCCGCGGGCGGCTTCCAGACCATGGACCTCGACGCGGGCGTCGCCAACGCCGGCAACCCCTACCTGCTGGTGGGCAGCCTGTCCGGCACCAACCCGGGCCTGCCCCTGGACAACTTCGTGTTGCCCCTGAACGTGGACAGCTACTTCCTGTACACGCTCAACAACCCGAACGTCCCGCCGCTGACCGGCTCCTTCGGGGTCCTCGACCCCCAGGGCAAGGCCCAGGCATTCTTCAGCCTGCCGCCCGCCGCCAACCCGAACCTGGTCGGCCTGACGGTCAACCACGCGGCGGCCGTGATCGGCTTCGTGCCCCCGCCGATCCCGGTGATCACCTTCGTCAGCAACGCGGTCTCCCTGCAGTTCCAGCCCTGATCCGGAGGGCCGCCTTCGGGCGGCTGCCATAGGCGCGGCCGGCCCGCTTCCTGCGGGTCGGCGGCGCCGGCTTTTCAGACCCGGGCGAGGCCGAGGGAAACGGGCGCACCGGCGAGCTCGCCGGCCGCGATCGGCAGGGCCTCACCGGCGCTGGCCGGGCCGATCGAGCGCGCCAGCACCTGCTCGGCGATGAAGTCCCGATGGGCCTCGACCGCCTGACGCAGGCTCTCGGCTCCGCCGTAGGTCAGCCGGATCGAGTCTGAAACGTCCAGGCCGCTGTCCTTGCGCGCCTGCTGCACCAGGCGCACGAAGTCGCGCGCCAAGCCTTCGCGCTCCAGTTCGGGGGTCAAGCGCGCGTCCAGCACCACCACGGCGTCGTTGCTGGGCAAGGCCGCCACCAGGAAGCCGCTGCCGGCCACGGGCGCGAGGCTCAAGCTGAACTCGCCGTCGGCCGCCGACAGCACGCGGCCCGCCACCTCCACGTCGCCCCCGGGCAGGCGCTTCCAAGCGCCGCCCTTGGCGGCGGCCAGGATCGACTTCATCTCGCCGCCCACCTTGGGGCCGAGCTTGCGCGCGTCGAGCTTGAGCTCGAAGCGCGCGAAACGCTCCACGTCGCCCGACAGCTGGGCGTCCTTGACGTTGAGCTCGTCGCGCAGCAGGTCCAGGTAAGGGGCCAAGCGCTCGGCGCCGGCGCCCGCCACGGTCGCTTGGGCCAGGGGCAGCCGCACCCGCAGGCGCGCCTCCTCGCGCAGCCCGAGGCCGACCGAACAGGCCGCACGCACCCGGTCCATGTCGGCCACCAGCTCGCTGTCGGGCGCCAGACGGGCCGCGTCGGGCCAGTCCGCGAGGTGCACCGACTCGGCGCCGGTCAGCTCCGTGTAGATGTGCTCGCTCAGGAACGGCAACAGGGGCGCCGCGACGCGCAGCAGCGCCTCGAGGCAGGTGTAGAGCGTGTCGTAGGCCGCCTGCTTGTCCGCGCTGGCCACCTTGGCCCAGAAGCGCGGGCGCGAGCGCCGGATGTACCAGTTGTTGAGCGCGTCCAGGTGGGCGCGCAGGTCCTGGCAGGCCTCGGCGATCTCGTAGGACTCGAGGTGCCGCTCGCTGGCCCGCACCAATTCGGCGGTCTTGGCCAGGGCGTAGCGATCGAGCGGGTTGTCCGCGCGTTCGATGCGCCGCCCGCGCAGGCGATCGGCGTTGGCGTAGAGGGCATAGAAGGCCCAGGCGTTCCAGATCGGGTTCAGCACCAGGCGCACGACCTCGCCGAACTCCTGGCCCTCGCGGGAGATGGCTAGCTCGCCGCCGCGCATGATCGGCGCCGACATCAGCAGCCAGCGCATGGCATCCGAGCCGTGCTTCTCGAAGACCTCCTCCGGCGGCGGATAGTTCCGCAGCCGCTTGGAAAGCTTCTGGCCATCCTCCGCCACGACCACGCCGTGGCAGATGACGTTCCGGAACGGCGGGCGGTCGAACAGGGCGGTGCCCAGCACCATCAGGGTGTAGAACCAGCCGCGCGTCTGGGCCACGTACTCGACGATGAAGTCGGCCGGGAAGTGGCGCTCGAACCAGTCCTTCTTCTCGAAGGGATAGTGGACCTGGGCGAAGGGCATCGAGCCCGATTCGAACCAACAATCGAGCACGTCCTCGACGCGGCGCATCGTGGAGCGGCCTGTAGGGTCGTCCGGATTGGGGCGCGTCAGGGCGTCGATCGCCGGGCGGTGCAGGTCCTCCAGGCGCACGCCGAAATCGCGCTCGAGCTCGGCCAGGCTGCCGTATACGTCGATACGCGGATAGCGCGGGTCGTCGCTCCTCCAGACCGGGATCGGCGTGCCCCAGAAGCGGTTGCGGCTGATCGACCAGTCGCGGGCGCCGGCCAGCCACTTGCCGAACTGGCCGTCGCGCACGTGTTCCGGGATCCAGCGGATCGAGCGGTTCAGCTCGACCATGCGCTCGCGGATCTTGGTCACCGCCACGTACCAGGAGGACATGGCGCGATAGATCAGCGGCTGGTCGGTGCGCCAGCAGTGCGGATAGTTGTGGCGGTACTGCTCGTGCCGCAGGACCAGCCCGCGGGCCTTCAGGTCCTTGATGATGCGCGGATTGGCCTCGAAGACGTTGAGGCCGGCGTAGTCGGCGACCTCGGCGGTGAAGCGGCCGCGCTCGTCGACCGGCACCACCAGCTCGATGCCGTGCGCTTCGCACAGGCTCTGGTCGTCCTCGCCGAAGCCGGGCGCCATGTGCACGATGCCGGTGCCCTCCTCGGTGGCCACGAAGGCGCCGGCCAGCACGCGGAAGGCGCCCGCGTGGCCCAGGAAATAGCCGAACGGCGGCCGATAGCGCTTTCCGACCAGGGCCTGCCCGGGCAGCGAGCCGTGGTCGATCGCGCCGGCCAGTTCGCGGGCGTATTTGGCCACCAGGGCGCGGCCCAGCACCAGGCGCCGCCCGGCCAGCTCGAGCACGGCGTACTCGATCTGTGGCCCGACCGCGGCCGCCAGGTTCGAGGGCAGCGTCCAGGGAGTGGTGGTCCAGATCAGCAGATCGACCGGCAGCTGCGGGCCAGGCAGGCCGGCGCAGCTGTCTGCTTCGAGCTCGAACCGCACGGTCAGCGCCGGGTCGTCGCGCTCGCGATAGCTGTTGTCGATGCGCGTCTCGAAGTTGCTGACCGGCGTCTCCGCAGCCCACGAATAGGGCAGCACGCGGTGGCCCTCGTAGATCAGGCCCTTGTCCCAGAGCTGCTTGAAGGCCCACAGCACGCTCTCCATGTAATCCCGGTCCATGGTCTTGTAGTCGGCGTCGAAATCGACCCAACGACCCTGGCGGGTGACATACTCGCGCCATTCGCGCGTGTACTTGAGCACCGATTGACGGCAATGGTCGTTGAATCGACCGATGCCGTACTGCTGGATCTTGGCGCGGCCGGAGATGCCGAGTTCGCGCTCGGACTCCATCTCCGCCGGCAGCCCATGGCAGTCCCAGCCGAAGCGGCGCTCGACCCGGCGCCCGCGCATGGTCTGGAAGCGCGGCACCACGTCCTTGGCGTAGCCGGTCAGCAGGTGGCCGAAATGGGGCAGTCCGTTGGCGAAGGGCGGACCGTCGTAGAAGATGAATTCGTGGCCGCCCTGGGCGCTGCTCGGCCGGAATTCGACCGAGCGCCGGAAGGTGTCCTGCTGGCGCCAGCGCTCCAGCACACGCCGCTCGATCGCCGGAAAGTTCGGCTGGGGATCGACCTTGGGGTACGGCGGCGAATCGTGCGGGGGCTGCATGGGGGGTCTCCGCGGGGAAGGGAGGAACCGGCTACTTTCGTTCCCGGGCCCGGCCGGTTCCAGCCCTGGCTGCCCTCGGCGGGCGAGCCGGACCCGGGAGCGGGGCCCCTGGGGCCCGCGGGGTCCCTAGACTCCTGGCATGACGGCCCCTTCCCGCGCCGCCCGGCGGCCGCTGCCCCTGTGGCTGCCCGCGACGCTCTTGGCCCTGTGCCTGCGCGCTCTGCTGGCGGCCTCGCGGCTCGATGAGCTCGAGCTCGAGCGCTACAACGCCAATCTCGGCTGGGCGCTGCTGCACGGGCTGCCGCTCGACACGAGCCAGCTGCCGGTGATCCCCCACCTGCGCGGATCGGTGGTCTTCGGGGTGCTGCTGGTGCCGCTGCTGTGGTTGTGCGGGCCGAGCCTGCTGGCCCTCAAGGCCCTGGCGGTCCTGTGGGGCGCCTGGATCGTCGGCCTGACCAGCGCCCTGGCGGAGCGCCACCTCGGGCGGCCCGCGGGCCTGCTGGCCAGCGTGCTGGCCCTGCTGGCCACCCCGGCCATGGCCTGCGTCGACGTGCTGGCCCTCGGCAGCCACGTGGATTCGATCGTGTTCATCCTGCTGCCGCTGTGGTGGTCGGGCAAACCGCACCGCGGTCTGTGGGCCGCCACCGTCTTCGGCCTGCTGCTGGGCCTGGGGCTCTTGTTCAGCATGCAGTTCTGGGTGGCGCTGCCGGCGATCGTGGCCTTCTGGTGGTTCACGGGCCAGCCCGAGGCGCCGCGTCCGCTCGGTCTGCGCCTCGCCAAGCTGTCGCTCTGCGCGCTGCTGGCGGCGCCGTCGATCCTGCTGATTCCCTTCTTGACCCGCCGGGCGACGCTGGTCAATCGCCCGATCGCGGATCGCATCCTGCCGGACGGCTTTGGAGCCGCGTTCGAGCGCCTGTGGGACCTGCTCTCCCAGGATCTGCGCCGCTCCTGGTTGTTCGAGGAGCAGGGCCTGGCCTGGGTTTCGTACGCCCTGTACGCCTGGATGGTCCTGGGCGCCCTGTTCGCCATCGCGCGGGTCTGTGGCGCTCCGCTGATCCGCCGCACCGATCCGGCTTGGGCGGGCCCCCGCCGCCTGTGGGTCTTCGCGCTGTTGCACGTCGGCGGCCTGAGCGCGGCCTACGCGATCAGCGACTTCCGCTTGAACTTCGAGGGCACCGCCGACGGCATGGGCAGCCGCTATCTGATGCCGATCTGGCCGGCGCTGGCCTTTCTGGCGGCGGCGCCCCTGGCCGCCTGGCGCGGGCGCCCGGCGCCCGCCTGGCTGAGCGGCCTGAGCCTGCTCGCAGCGCTGCCCCTGGCCGCCGCCTGGTGGCCGCTGCTGCATCCAAGCCGCAGCCTCGACCAGCCGCCGGTGCTGGCCACCGAGATGTACGCCTTCCACGCCCACCTGCGCCGGGCCACCCCCGACGATCCCGCGGCGCGCTGGGGCTGGATCCGGCGGCTCGATCCCAACTGGCCGGCCTGGACCCCCCTGGCCTACGGGGGCGACTTCGCCCCGCCCGCGGGCACCGCGCTCGAAGGCCTGCGCAGCGAACTCCAGCGCGCACAGGCCCTGGAGGGCGAGCTGCGCCAGGCCAGCCTGTCGGGCCTCGGTCGCGCCCTTGCCGAGGCCCACCGGGAACGGCAGGTGCGCGGCCTGCGCTACCCGCCCCTGGCCGCCGGCCTGCCCGGGGCGGAGCTCGGACGGCGCATCGCCGCCGAAGCCCAGAGCTTCACGGACGCCGACTTTCTCTGGTATTCCGCCGGCGCCGGCCGGGCCTTGGCCCCGCTCTTGATCGGCGAGACCCTGGTGGTGCGGCAGTTGACCCGCGACGGGAAGGCGGCCCGCGTCGGGCGCTATCGCCCCCTGGACGAGGGCTGGGCCTGGCTGGCGGCCTGGCCCGAGCGCGGCCGCGCGGCCCTGGCGCTCGGGCTCGGATTCCAGCTGGGCCTGCGGCTCTCGCCCTACGATCCCAGCGCCGACGCCGTGCTCGCGGGCCTCGCAGCGGTGCCGGCCGCGGAGCAAGAGCCGCTCTTCCGCGGCCTGTGGGCCGGCTATCGGATGCGCTTCATCGAAGCGAGCTATCGACCTCCCCGGGGCTTGCGGGCGCTCGAAAAGCTGCCCCCGCAAGGCCGCGCTGCCGTCGAGGCCGCCCTGCGAGCTGCGTCGGAGCCTCCGTTCCCTTGACCGCGTCCCTCGGCCGGACGCCCGCCATCGGCGCCTCTGCACGGACGTCCACCGGAGCTTCCCTCAGCCGCCGCGGCGCTCCAGCGCCGACTTGAGCACGCGCGACAGCTCGGCCAGCTGGAAGGGTTTGCGCACCAGCCCCGACAGACCGGGCGCCGGGAACTCTTGCTGGATGTTGTCGTAGCCCCAACCCGAGGAGAGCACGATCGGCAGGTCCGGGTCGAGCTTGCGCAGCTCGGCGAAGGTGGCCCGGCCGTCCATGCCGGGCATGATCAGGTCCAGCAGGACCAGGTCGATCGGCGGCTGGGCCTCGGCCACGCACTGGGCCGCTGCCACGCCGTTCTCCACCGCCAGCACCCGATAGCCGAGCTCCTGCACCATCGCCGCCGCGGTGGTGCGCACCAGGGCCTCGTCGTCGACCACCAGCACGGTGCCGCTGCCCGAGAGCGCCTCGTCCGGCACATCCACGGGCTCGGGCAGGACCGCGGGTCCGACCGAGGGGAACAGCAGGCTGAACTCGGCGCCCTGGCCCGGTTCGCTCTTGACCCGCACGATGCCGCCCACGGAGCGCACGATGCCGTAGACCATGGCCAGGCCCATGCCGGTGCCGCGCCCGGGCTCCTTGGTGGTGAAGAACGGCTCGAAGATGCGCGCCTGCAGGTCGGCCGACATGCCCACGCCCGTGTCCGCCACCAGGAGCTCCTGGTAGCGCCCGGAGGGCAGCTCCGGATAGAGGTGCGCGACCTCGGGCCTGAGCCAGCGCTCGCCGGTGCGGATCGTCAGGCGGCCCCCGCAGGGCATGGCGTCGCGGGCGTTGACCGCCAGGTTCAGCAGCACCTGCTGGAGCTGGCTCGCGTCCCCGCGCACCAGGCAGGCCCCGGGAGCCAGCTCGAGGCGGACCTCGATGTTCTTGTTGAGCGTGCGCCCGAGCAGCTGGTGGACCTCGGCGATCAGCTCGTGCAGGTCGATCACCCGCGTGTCGGGCTTTTCGCTGCGCGCGAAGCCGAGCAGCTGGCGGGTCAGGTCGGAGCCGCGCCGGGCCGCCTTGAGCACCACGTCGACCGAACTCTTGACCCCCGGGTCGAGCTGCGGGCGCCCGAGCAGCAGCTCCGCATGCCCCGAGATGGCCATCAACAGGTTGTTGAAGTCGTGGGCCACTCCGCCGGCCAGGGTGCCCAGGGATTCGAGCTTTTGGGCCTGGCGCAGGCGCTCTTCGAGGGCCGCGCGGCGCGCCTCGCTGCGCGCTCGGGCGACCGTGTTGGCGAACACGTCGGCCAGCAGCCGCATCAGGGAGGGCATCTCGGGATCCCAGGGCAGCTCCGAGCGCAACCGGTCGAACCCGAGGAAGCCGATCAGGTCCCCGGCGCAGGACAGCGGCACGCACAGGAACGAGCGGCAGCCCAGGGCTTCGAGCTGCATGCGCTCGCGCGTCCAGGTGGCGTCCAGGTCGGCCACGGAGCGCACGAAGAAGTCCTCGCGGGCCCGCAGGCGGCGCAGCAGCCAGCCCAGGGCGCCGGGGTGCTCCTCGCGGATCTCGGACTGGAATTCGGGCAGGCCCGGCGAGCTCCAGCCGTGGGTGCGCACCAGGCGCGTGCCGTCGGCCTCGAATTGGAACAGGAAGGCGCGCTCGAGGCCGGTGAACTCCGAGATCTGCTGCAGGG
This sequence comes from Planctomycetota bacterium, assembly GCA_044359835.1. GTDB lineage: Bacteria > Planctomycetota > UBA1135 > UBA1135 > JBIKLM01. Next base: position 7,249 of record JBIKLM010000011.1, on the reverse strand, counting down.
CGCGCTGGATGCCCTCGTCCAGTTCGGCGCTCGAGAGGTTGATGAAGCGCGTCGAGATCGAGGTGATCAGCTTCTCGAGTTGCACGCGCATCTCGAGCTTGGCCTGGGCCTCCTTGCGCGGTGTGATGTCGGTGGCCACCAAGATCACGGCCGCCGGACGGCCGTCTTCCTCGTGGCGCCCGATGCGGCAGGCGTGCCAGGTGATGCGCTCCGGGCCCCGGCGCATGCGGTATTCGGCGGAAGCCGCCGCCCCGCTGGCGAACACCGCCTCCACCTGGGCGCGGATCCGGCCGCGGTCTTCGGGCAGGATCTGCTGGTAGAAATCCGGCGGCCCGCCGCCCGGGGCCGGCGAGAACTGCCGATTGGCGAACAGCACGCGGCCTTCGCTGTCCAGGGTCGCGATCAGGTCCGGGGCGTTTTCGACCAGCGAGCGCCAGCGCGCCTCCGAGCCGCGCACGGCCAGGCTCTGGCGCTGGCGTTCGATCTCGAAACCGGCCCGGGCGGCGAAGATCCGCAGGATCGACTCGGCCTGGACGCGCTCGTCGAGCGGCGCCACATGCAGCACGCCCAGCACGCCGATCACCTGGGCCTTCGAATCGAGGATCGGCACGCCCAGGTAGCTGGTCACGCCCTGCTCGGCGATCCAGGAATGGCGCCGGAAGCGGCCATACAGCCCTTCCGGGAAGTGCACGGCCCCGTCGGTGAGCACCAGCGCATCGGGGGTGCCCTCGGCTTCGTACTCGTAGCCGTCGGAGTATTCGCTGCCCGACCACAGCGCCAGCATCGAGAGGCGCGGAGGCGTGGCGCTGACCAGCTCGGCCACGTAGGCCAGGCGCACCGACAGGGCGCGGGTCAGGTAGCGCACCAGGGTGCGGAAGAAGCCCTGGCCCGAGGCGCTCGAGGTGGCCTCGACCACCAGCTTGAGCTGTTGCTCGCTCTGGCGCCGCTGCGACGCATCGACCGCCGCGCCGTTGAGCCGCAGGAGCTGCCCTGCTTCGTCCAGTTCGGGCTCCAGGCTGACCTCGAAGGTCTTGCCGCAGAGCTCGATCGTCAGCTGCCGCTGGCGGCCCGCCAAGCCTTGGCGCAGGGCCTCCACCAGGGGCGGCACATCGCCGAAGGCGGAGAAGACCGAGCCGCCGTGGCCGCCGCGCTGGGCGCCGGGCCCCACGCCGCCGCGCACCTCCAGCAGACCCTTCGGATCGAGGTGGAACAGCAGCACCTGGGATCCGAGCAGCAGCTCGGAGAGGCTGGCGGCGCCATGGCGCGGGCGATCCTGGGCGCCCAGCAGCACCACGACCGCGCGCGGCCCGCCGCGCGCGTCCTGGGGCCCCAGCGGAAACACGCGGGCCACGGGGTTGCTCGCCGCGGGCAGATCGGATTCGAGCAGCACGCGCCCCGGCCAGCCCTCCGCGGCGGCGGGCAGCAGGGCCTCGAGGCGGCGCGCCAGCGGCGTTCCGATGGCCTGTGCCAGGGGCTGGCCGAGCTCGGGTCGGCGGCCCAGCAGGCGCTCCACCGGCCCCAGGGCCGCCACGAGCCGGGCGCCGGGCCACTCGACCCACAGCAGCGCCTCCTCGGCGCGCTCCACCAGGCCCGCCAGATCGAGGGCACCGCTCGGACCGAAGCGCTGCTCGGCCGCGCCGATCAGCGTCCGTCCGCCGCCCGCATTGGGCAGCACATCGAAGCGCAGGGCCCAGGGCACGGCGCCGGGGGCGCGCAGGCGCAGCCGCAGCCGCTCGGGCCGACGCCGCCCGCGGCCCTCGAGGGGCTGGGTCAGGAGCGGCCGATCGGCGGCCGCCACCAGCGGCGCCAGCCCGCGGCCGATCAGCTCCGCGGGCCGTTTGCCGAACAGCCGGCCGGCGGCGGGGTTGGCGTCGGCGATCAGGCCGCGCGGATCGAGCTCCAGATAGACCAAGCCGGCCGGCGGGTCGCGGCGCAGGGCCGGGTCGAAACGCGGCGCGGGCGCCTCCAGCAGCACCTCCAGGAGCGCCCGTTCGTGCAGCGGCTCGACCAGATAAGCGACCGCACCCTGGGCCAGCCAGCGCGCCCGGCGCTCGGGCAGCTCGCGGTCCGCCAGGATGATCAGCTGCAGCTGGCCGACCAGACGCGCCAGGGCGCCGTCGAAGGGATCGGCGCCGACCACCGAAGGCACGTCGCGCACGATCAGGACCTCCGGCCGGCGCTCCTCGAGGGCCTGCAGGGCCTCGATCGCCGAGCCGGCGCTTCGCAGGTCGAAACCGGCGGTCGACAGGGCGCGGGCCCAGGGGCTGGCGCGCTCGGCGCCGGGCCGATCGAGCAGCAGCACCGAGCGCTGCGCGCAGGCCATCAGGGGCATCAGCACGCGGCCGAGGGCCTCCACGCCGGCGCTCCACACGCTGCGCGGCAGGTAGGTCACACACAGGTCCTCGAGCACCTCGCGGGCCGAATCCTCGAGGCCCTCGGGACCGAACACGACCACGGGCACGCGGCTCGACAGGTCGTAGGCCAGGAAGCGCGGCAGGGCCCAGCCCTCGGCCTGCGCGATCTCGAAATCGACCAGCACCAGATCGGGGCCCGCGGCGGCGCGCCGGCAGGCCTGGTCCGACCCGCGTTCGATCCAGACTTCGAAGCCGAGCTCCGCCAGGTGTTCCGCCAGCGCAGGGTCCCCCGCTGGCGGGGCCACCAGCAGAGCGGCCAGGGCGGCCCGGACCGGCGATTCTTGGGGCATGGGCGGGGGGCCAGGGCGGCAGGTGGGGGTTAGCATGCCTTCGGCGCGGCCCGCCACCTAGGGCCGGACCCATGGGCTTCCCCCTCCGCCTCCCTTTCGGCCCGTTGCTGGCTCTGGCGCTGATCGCGGGGCCCCTGGCGGCCCCTTCGACCCCGGCTCAGAGCGCGCCGCAGGCGGCCGCCGCCGACCGGGAGTTGGCCGCCGCCGCAGTCCGCTGGGAGGCCGGCGCGCGGCAGGAAGCGGTGCTCGAGCTCTCTGGGGCGGCGGAGCGCAGCGGCTCGCCGGAGCGCTGGCGCACCCTGGCGCGCTGGTGTTTCGAGACCCATCGGCTGGAGCAGAGCCTGGCCGCGCTCGATCGGCTGGGCGCCGATCCCGAGCGCCTGCGCGGACGGCTGCTGGTCCGGCTGCTGCGCTATGAAGAGGGCCTGGCCCTGCTGGGGCGCGACAGCGAGCCCGAGTTGTTGGCGCGGCTCGAAGCCCTCGAAGCCCTCGGCCGCTTCGAGGACTGGCCCGCGGAATTGGAGGCGGGCGCCAAGCTGCTGGGGCCGACGCACCCGGAGCTGCTGCGTCGCCAGGGGCGGCTGGACCTGGAGGCCGGGCGGCTGGACGCGGCCATCGAAGCCTTCGAGCGCTGCCTGGCCCAGGATGCGACCCTGGCCCCGGCGCTGTTCGGCCTGGGACAGGCGCTGCTGCGCGCGGGCCGCGAGCAAGAGGGGCTCGAAAAATTGGCCCAACACCGCGTGCTCGTCCCGCTGCTCGACGAGCTCGAATTCGCCCGCCGTTCCCTGGACCTGGCCCCCAGCCACGGCCCCAACTGGGCCAGTCTGGGCGATGTGCAGCGGCGCTTGGGTCAGCCCCAGGTGGCGCTCGCTTCCTATGCCCGCGCCCTGAGCCTGACCCAAGGCGAGGAGCGTGCCCCGATCGTGCTGCGCGCCGCGCGCCTGGAGGAGGAAGACCTGGCCCAACCGACCCAGGCGTTGGCGCGGCTCGAGGCCGAATGGAGCCTGCACGGCGACCTGCGCGTGCTGGTGCGCGCCAGCGACGTGGCGGCGCGGGCCGGAGACCTCGCCCGCGCCCTGGAGCTGATCGATCTGGCCCTGGCCCGGCGCCCCGCCGACGCCGCCCTGCTCGAGCGCCGCGCCAAACTGCGCCCCGCCCCGCCCCCGCCCCGCTGATCCGTCGGCGCAGCGTCCGGGCCGTCGCTTCGGCCCCCGCGCGAGCCCCGCAGCGCCCGCCGCCCCCCCACTCGCCGATGCAACGATTCGCACCGCTCCTGGCGCTCCTGCCGCTCCTGGCGCTGCTGCTCTGGGCCGGGGCCTGCCGTCGGAAACCCGCGCCGAGCCCCGCGGCAGGCAACGCGGATGCGGGCACGGCCCAGGCCCCCACCGCCGCCGGCCACGGGGCCCAAGGCAGCGCAGCGAGCGCCGCGGCGGGGGTTTGGTTCGTCGACGGGACCGAAGGCTCGGGGCTGCGCTTCGAGCACGCGATGGGCGCGACCGCCGAGCGCCACCTGCCGGAGACCATGGGCGGCGGCGGGGCGATCGTCGACGTGGACAACGACGGCGACCTCGACCTGTACCTGGTGCAGAGCGGGCCCATGCCGCTCGATCTGCCCGCGCTCGAGGCCGAAGCCCGCGACCCACAGCGCCGCGCCGCGATCCGCCCCGAGGCGCCGCCCAACCAGCTGTTCCTCAACGACGGACGGGCGCGCTTCAGCGACCACACCGCGGCCAGCGGCGCCGCGGCCGACCGCGGCTATGGCCAGGGCGTGGCCCCGGGCGATGCCGACGGCGACGGCTGGGTGGACTTCTACGTGACCAACTTCGGCCCGGACGTCTTCGTGACCGGCGGGCCCGGGGCCGTCTTCACCGACCGCACCCTCGAGAGCGGTCTGTTCGATGCCCGCTGGACCTCCGGAGCGAGCTTCTTCGACGCGGACCAAGACGGCGATCTGGACCTGTACGTGTGCGCCTACGTGCAGATCGACGTCGCCGAACCGGTCTGGTGCGGGCGCCGCGAAGAGGGGTACCGCTCCTACTGCAGCCCGGACCAATACGCGGGCCTGGAGGACCGCTTCTGGCGCAACGACGGCCGGGGTCGCTTCAGCCTGGCCAACCAGGAGGCTGGCCTGATCGGAACCGATGGCAAGGGCCTCGATGCGCTGCCGGTCGACATCGACCTCGACGGGGACCTGGACCTGTACGTGGCCAACGATTCGGTCGAAAATCGCCTCTGGCGCAACCTGGGGGACGGGCGCTTCGAGGACCACACCCTGCGCTCCCAGACGGGCGTCGACGGCAATGGCATGACCGAAGCGGGCATGGGCTTGGTGGCCGGCGATCTGGACGAGGACCTGGACTTCGACCTGTACGTGACCAACCTGGACCTCGAATCGAACACGCTCTATCGCAACGACGGGCGCTGGTTCACCGACGCCACGGCGCGCGCCGGGTTGGATGCCCCCAGCCGGCCCTGGGTCGGCTTCGGCGTGGTGGCCGAGGACTTCGATCTGGATGGCGATCTGGACCTGGCGGTAGGCAACGGCCACGTGATCCACAACATCGGCCTCTACCACCCCGAGCGCAGCTGGGCCCAGCCGCTGTCCCTGTACGAGAACCTGGGGGCCGGCCGCTTCGAGGTCCGGCCCGAGCTCCTGGGCCCCCTGGCCGAGCAGCGCTTCGTCGGTCGCGGGCTGTACGCCGGCGACCTGGACGGCGACGGCGACAGCGACCTGGTGTTGCTGCAGTGCGGCGGGGCGGCGCGCCTGTGGCTCAACCAAGCGCCGCTCTCGCGGCCCTCGATCGAGGTGCGCGGCCTGCCCCCGGGCGCCTACCTGCGGGCGGCGGCCCCGGGCGGCCGGGAGCGGCTGCGCCTGGGCGGCGGGCCGAGCTATTACGGCCGCAGCGCCGACCGGGCCCTGTTCGCCAGCCCCGAGGGCTTCGACCCCGGCGCGTCCAAGCTGGTCGTGCCGGGCCGACCCGACGCGCGGCTCGTGCCCCTCGACCTGCCCGGCCGCCCCGCAGGCCGGGTTGCCTACCGCGTGGAATCCAAGGCGCGCTGAGCTTTGCCCGCCGATGCGCCCGCCGGATGGCCGGCCACGGGCATCCGACGGGCCGTGTCGCGGCTCGGGCACAGCCCGACGATGTTCCGCGGAAGTCGATTTCCTGCTGAGCCTGTCAGGACAGACCGCCGTCGATGGCCAGGGTCTGACCGGTGATGTAGCCCGCCCGGGGGCCGAACAGGAAGCCGACCAGGGCGGCGACCTCCTCCGGATCGGCGAAGCGCTTGAGCGGCACCTCGGCGCAGAGCTGCTGCTCGTCCAGGCCGGCCAGCATGTCGGTGCGCACGAATCCGGGGGCCACGGTGTTGACCGTGATGCGGCGCTTGGCCAGTTCGAGGGCCAGGGAGCGCGCGGCGGCGATCAAGCCGGCCTTGGCCGCGGCGTAGTTGGTCTGCCCGGCGCGGCCCAGCAGGCCGGTGACCGAGGAGATCACCACGATGCGGCCCCCGTCGCGCAGGCCGACCATGGGCATCACCAGCGGACGCAGGAGGTTGTAGAAGCTGTCCAGGTTGGTGCCGAGCACGCGGTCCCAAGCCTGGCCGGAGAGCCCGGCGAAGGGGCCGTCTTCGGTGATGCCGGCGTTGAGCACGGCGCCCCAGAAGGGCCCGCGCTCCCGCAGGTCCGCTTCCAGCGCCGCAGCCGCGGCGGCCCGATCCGAAACATCGAAGGGCAGCAGCTGGGCGGAGCCTCCGGCGCTCTCGATCTCGCGCCTCAGCGCCTCGGCCTTTTCGGCGCTCTGGCGGAAATTGAGCGCCACGGAGAACCCCAGAGCGGCCAGCTCGCGGGCGATGGCCGCTCCGATACCTCGGCTGGCGCCGCTGACCAGGACACGGCGCGGCTCTTGGACCTTGTTCATGGCTCGCTCGAAGAAAAGGCGTTGCGGCGCGGGCGGCGGCCGATCAGCGCACCACGAAGTTGATCAGCCGGCCGGGCACGTAGACCGTCTTGACGATGTCCTTGCCCTCCAGCCACTGGGGCACGGCGCCGCGCGCCGCGGCGATCGCCCCGGCCTCGTCCAGCGACTTCGGGATCTGCACCTTGCCGCGCAGCTTGCCGAGCACCTGCACGACCAGTTCGATCGTGTCGTCCTCGAGGTACTGGGGCAGCACCTTGGGCCAAGCCTCGCGGGCCAGGCTGGCGCGGTGCCCGAGGCGCGCCCAGAGCTCTTCGGCGAAATGGGGCGCGAAGGGGGCCAGCGCCAGCAGGAAACGCTCGGCCTGGTCGCGGCGCAGGGCCTCGGGGGCCTTGGTGGCCTCGTTGACGAAGGTCATCAGGGCCGCCACCGCGGTGTTGAAGTTGAAGCCCTGGAACGAATCGTCCACGCGCTTGATGGCCCGGTTGAGGGCGCGCTCGAGCTCCAGGGCCGCGCCCGCGGGCGCCCCGCCCGCCGTTTGGGCCAGGTGCGGCCGCAGGGGCGCCTGCCCCTCGGGGTCCACGAACAGGCGCCAGGCGCGCTCGAGGAAACGCCGGCAGCCGGGCACGTC
>JBIKLM010000199.1:0-7794 GCA_044359835.1 Planctomycetota bacterium | reverse complement strand
ACCGAAGCCGACCGGCGCTTCGGCTTCGAAGCCCCCGACCTGGCCCTGGCGATCTCGAGCCACCAGGCCGAGCGCCAGCACGTCGAGCGGGCCCTGTCGATGCTCGCGCGCGCCGGCTGGAGCGCCCGGGACCTGCGCTGCGGCGCCCAGCCGCCCAGCGACGGGCGCATGAAGCGCGAGCTCGAGCAGGCCGGCCAAGCTCCCGGCCCCGAACACAACAACTGCTCGGGAAAGCACGCGGGCTTCCTGGCCCTGTGCCGTCATTTCGATGGGGACCCGGCGAAATACCTGAGCGCCGATGGAGCGGTGCAGCCGCGCGTGGCCCGCGCCGTGGCCGAGATGTGCGGCCTGGCCGGCGAGCCGCTCGAATTCGGAATCGACGGCTGCAGCGCGCCGACCTTCCACCTGCCGCTGGCCGGCTTGGCGGCCGCCTTCGCGCGCTTCGCCAACCCTGGCGCCCTGCCGGAAGCGCGCCGCCAGGCCTGCCAGCGCCTGGCCCGCGCCGCCGCGGAACACCCCGAGCTGGTCGCCGGCCGCAAGGGCCGCTTGTGCACCGATCTGCTCAAGGCGACCGGCGGCCGGCTGTTCGGCAAGGTCGGCGCGGAGGGCATGTACGTGATCGGCGTCGTGGGCGGCGGCCTCGGTCTGGCGGTCAAGCTCGACGATGGGCAAAAACGCGGCCTGCACGCGCTGGTGCTCGGCCTGCTCGAGCGCTTCGAGCTGCTGAGCCGCGCCGAGCTCGAGGCCCTTGCGGCCTGGCGCGCGGGTCCGCTGACCAACTGGGCGGGTCTCGAGATCGGGCGCCTGTCCTTGACCACCGAGGCGACCGGGCGGTGAGCTCGCGACCGGTTCCGCCGCCGGCGCGGCGCCAGGACGGCCACAAGGGCAGCTCGGGGCGCGTGCTGATGCTGGCCGGCAGCGCGGACATGCCCGGGGCGGCCCTGTTGGCGGCGCGTGCGGCCATGCGCGGCGGCGCCGGACTGGTGCGGCTGGTCGATCGCGCGGACCTGTTCGGGGTGCTGCTGCCCCTGGCGCTGCCGGAGGCGGTGCGGGTCGTGATCCATGCCGAGCCGGACGCCGCCTGGTTCGCCGCGCGGGACGAACACGCGCTGCTGATCGGGCCTGGCCTCGGCCTGGCCGATGCCGCCGCGCTCAGGCGCCTGGTGCGCGCCGCCGCGGAGGGTTTCGCAGGGCCCCTGCTGCTCGACGCGGACGCGCTGAACGCCTTCGCCGGTCGAGCGCAGGAGCTGGCGCGGCCGCGCGGGGCGCTGCTGCTGACGCCGCACCCGGGCGAAGCGGCGCGCTTGCTCGGGGAAGACATCGGCGCCGGCGAGGCCGAGCGCGCCGCGGCGGCCCGCGAGCTGGCGCGCCGCTGCGGTGCGGTCTGCGTGCTGAAGGGCGCCGGCACCCGCATCGACGACGGCCAGCGCCAGGCGCGCAATCCGACCGGCGGCCCGGCCCTCTCGACCGCCGGCAGCGGCGACGTCCTGGCCGGTCTGCTCTCGGCCTATCTGTGCGCCCTGGGGCCCGCTTTCGATGCGTTCGCTGCGGCCTGCGCGGCGGTCTGGGTCCACGGGCGCGCCGGCGATGCCTGCGCCGCGCGGCTGGGGGAGCGCGGCACCCTGGCCTCGGATCTGATCGAGGCCCTGCCGGCGGCCCAGCGCGAGCTCGCCCTGCCGCTGCCGTGAAGTGCTCGCTCGTGCGGTTGGCCTTGCCCGTCTGGCTGGCCGCGATCCTCGGGCCTGCCGCCCTGGCCGCGCTTCAGGCGCCGCGCTCCGCGCCGCCCGCGCGGGCCTCGAACGCCGGCGCCGAGGCTGGGCCTCGAGCTGGGTCCGAGGTCGGGGCCGGCGTGCATGCGAGCGCCTGGCACCGCGAGGCCGCGCTGTGTTTGGCGGTGCTGGTGGAGCCGGGCGCCGGAGCGGTGCTGGGCGCGGCGACGGGGGCCGCGGACTGGCGCGAGCGAGCCTTCGGATTCGAGGCCCTGGCGCGGCGGCTCTGGATCCACGGGCCCGCGGGCGTGCAGCCTGCGGCGGACGCGATCGAGGCGTTCGATCTGCACGCTGGCCTGCGCGCCGGGCGCGGGGACGTCCATCCCTCGGTGCGCGCCGCGGCCTGGCGAGCGAGCTGGGCGGCCGGTGCGGCGCTGGAGGAGTCCGAAGGGATCGCCGCCGCCGCCGAGCCCCTGGTCGAGGCCCGCTGCGCCGCCGCGGCGCTGGCTGGACCGGAGTTCGCCCCGAGCCCGGCGGCGGCGGCGCGGCTGGCGGGGGATCTCGAGCCCCGCGTGAGGCTGCTGGCGCAGCGCGCGCTGCTCGGCTGGGCGGCCCGGGAACCCAGGGCGGCGCAGCGCTGGGTCGAAGCGGCCGGCGCGGCGATCGCGGAACCCGCTGCGGCGCTCGACGAATTGCTGGCTGGGCTCGAGGCCCTCGAGCGCCTCGAGGACCCGCGCGCGGCGGCGGCGGTGGAGAGCGCCCTGCGGCAGGCAGGCGCTCCGGAGTGGGTGCGCCTGGCGCCGGCGCTGCTGTCCGCGCCGCAGGGTCTCGGCGGCGAAGAAGCGCAGGCCTTGGCGCGCGTGTGGCCCACGGCGCTTGCACGCTCGTCGCGGCTGGGCGCGCTGCTCTCGCGTCTGGCGCCCCGGGCTGGCCCCCGGCTCGGCCGTGCGCTGCTGGCGGCGGCGGCCGCGAAGGCCGACAGCGGGGCCCTGGACGATGCGCTGGCGGCCCTGGGGCCAGAAGCGGCGGCGGCCGGACTCGAGCTTCAAGACCCGGAGTTCCTGGCGTTCTTGGAGCGCGCTCGTTTCGTGCCCCTGCGCTGGAGCGAGGACCAGGCCCGCGCGGCCTGGGAGCGTCTGAACGGCGCCGCGGGCAGCCTGCTGGATTGTCTGGAAACGGCCAGCGACCCGCTGCCCGAGGGCTTGTTGCTCGAGTTGGCGGAACGGGCCCCGCTCGAAGCGGCCCGCGCCGCCTTCGCCCTCTTGGCGCGCCGCTCGCCGCAGCGCGAGCCCGAACTATCGGCGCTGTGCGCGCGGCTCGAGCCAGAGCGGGCCCTGCTCTTCGAGCGCGAGCTGCCGCCCGGGCGCGCCTGGCCGGCTTTCGCCGAGCGCTGGCTGCGGGCCGGAGCCAGCGACCCCGCGCGCCGCGCCGAGCTGGCCCCGCGGCTTGCCGCCTGCGGCGGCGAAGCGGCCGCGAGGGCCCTGGCCGGTTGGATCGACGAGAGCCGGCGCCAGCCCGTTCCCGATCCGGCCCTGGGGGCCCTGTTCTCGGCGCTCGAGACCCTCGACCCGGAGGCGGCGCGCGCGCGCCGGGAGGCCCTGTTCAGCGAGCTGGCGCCGCAGGGCGGGCCGCTGATGGCCAGCCTGGCGCGCGGGCTGTTGGCCGACGGCGTGGGCCGGTCGAAGGTGCTGCTGTGGCTGTCGAGCAGCGCGCCGCGCGAGCCGCGCAGCGAGCGCGAGCTGTGGATCCTGCTGCTCGAGCGCGCCGGCGCGCGCGAGTTCGCCGTGCGCCAGGCCGCCATCCTGCGTCTCGCGGCCGCCGCCGATGGCCTGCCCCCGGGGCGCGCCGAAGCGGTGCTGGCCGCGCTCGCGGCGGCCCCCGAGCCGGAGGCGGCCCCGGCGCTTGGGAGCGCGCTGCGCAACCCGGCCCCCGCGCTGCGCTCGGCGCTGGCGCGGGCGCTGCGCGGCGCCCCGGCGGAGCGCGCCGTCGAGCTGCTCGCGGCTCTGGGCCAGGACCCGGACCTCTCGGTGCGTCGCGAGGCGCTTTGGAGCGCGCTCGCCCGCGGCGACCAATGGCCGCTGCTGCTCTCCTGGCGCGAGGCCTGGCCCGCGCCGGCGCCCGCGCCCGCCGGGGCCGCGACCGAAGCCCTGGCCGAGCTGCGCCTCGAGATCGAGCTGGCCGCGGTGGCGCGCGGGCTCTTGCGCGGCGAGGTGCTCGAGCCGCTGCTGGAGCGGGCCGCCCAGCGCGCCCGGGACGAGTTCGAGCGACCCCTCGATTGGCCGCTGCCGGCGTCCGTGCGCTACGAAGCGCTGCTGCGCGCGCTGGCGGCCCTGGGTGCTGCGCCGCAGGCGAGCGGCCCTGCGCTCGCGGCGCGCCTCGCCGGCTTGCCCAGCGAGGTGCTCGGGGCCGCGGCCGCCCAGGCGGGGGACCCGGATCTGGCGCAGGACTGCCTGGTGCTGGCGCTGGCCGCGGGGCTCGGGGCCCAGGGTGGCCCCGATCGCGAGCTGGCCGACCTGGCCCTGCGGTTCGAGGCCCAGCGACCCGGCCGCGCCTCCCAGCGCCTGCTCGAGCTGTGCCGTTCGGCGCCCTGAGCCGGCGACCCGCCGGCCGAGCGCGGTATCCTCGGGCGCGGATCGCTTTCCGCAGGCATTCCCGCAGGCACTCCATGACGCGCACCCAAGGCATCGACGCCCCCGCTGGCAGCCAATTCGTGCTCGACGACGAGATCGGTTTCGTCGCGCTGGTGGACGCGATGCAGCAGGATCCGGCGCTCAAGGTGGTCAACGCCGCCCGCATCTCCTACTCGAAGCAAAAGCACAGCTTCGACGCCAACGACGGCAAGCTGGCCCGCTTCCTGTGGGAACACGGCCACACCTCGCCCTTCCGGCACTCGTTTTTCACCTTCCACTGGAAGGCGCCGCTGTTCGTTTTCCGCCAGGCCTTCAAGTACCAGGTCGGCAGCGGCTGGCGCGAATACGAGCTGAACGGCGAGTCCTGCTCCGCAGCGGCCTTCGATGTCCTGTTCGACACCGACAAGGGCTGCAGCTGGAACGAAATCTCCGGCCGCTACGTGACCTGGGAGCCCGAGTTCTATGTGCCGGGGCGCATGCGCGCCAACCCGCCCCACGGCAACAAGCAGGCCTCGGTCGAGTTGCCCGCCGATTTCGACCACGCCGGCGAGCGCCAGCGCATGCTGTCCGAATGCGAGCAGGCCTTCGCGCTCTATCGGCAGCGCCTGGAGCGCGGCGTGGCCAAGGAGATCGCGCGCATGTTCCTGCCCCAAAACGTCTACACGCAGGCCTATTGGACCGTGTCCCTGCAGGGCGTGATCCACTTCCTCGAGCAGCGCCTCGAGCCCGACGCTCAATTCGAGATCCGGCGCTACGCCGAGGGTGTGGCCCGGCTGGTGCGCCAGCACCTCGAGCAGATCGGCATCGATCCGGCGGGCCTGCTGCCGGCGGCGGGCTCGCGCTAGGCGAGCCGGGTGGCCATGGAAGCCGGCGCCTCGCGCCGGGGCTGCGCCGCAGCCGAAGACGCCTCGCAAGCGGTCGCACCCGGGCCTTCGGCCGCCAGAAATCCGGATCGGCGGTAACCGCCCGGCGGTCGCTGCGTCTATTCATCGGTTCGAGGCCCCCCTGCTGCCATGACCCACACTCCCGATCACGACCCCGAAGCGCGCGCGGCTCGGCCCGCGGACTCCGGCGCGTCGCGAGAGCTTGCGACCCGCGTCCTCGAGCCCGAGCGGCGAGCGCGGACCGCCGGCACGCGGCGCTCGCCCTGGCCCTTGCTCGCAGCCGCGCTGCTGGTCAGCGGCCTCTCGACGGGGGCGGTGGCGGCCCTCCGTGCAACGCACGGCCCGCGCGCGCTCGATGCCGGCGGAACACCCGTTCCCGGAGCAGCGGCCCTCGCCTCGCAGGCGCCCCAGGGCGGGCAGGCAACGCCGGGGTCAAGGCCTGCGGCCCCGGCGGCCAACCAGGCCGCCGGCGCCCCAGCCACGCAGGACCCCGGCGCTCCCGCCGACCCACAGGCGGCCCGCCAGGCGGTCTTCGAGGGCTTTCGCGAGCAGGGCCTGCGCATCGACCTCGAGCAGGGGTGGGTCGCTTTCGACGCCCGCGTGCTGTCCCGCTACCAACCGCTCGAGTACGTCTTGGTCGGTCCGCGCGGGCAGGGACACGAGTCCCTGTTCGGCACCGAGGTCAAGCCCAGCGCGCTCAATGCCGCGCTGCTGCTGCTCGGCACCGAGGCGGGCCAGAACGCCCGCTGGATCGAGCTGCCGCCGGACGCGGACGAGCGCGAGGCCAGCCCCAACGACGGCCAGGGGGGACCCGGCGACGGCGCAGCGCCTCCCGCCGCTCCCGAGGACGGGGCAGCGCCCGAACTGGGCGAAGCAGGGGCGGGAGAGCAGCCGCCGGCCCCCTCCGATGCGCTGCCCAGGCGACCCCGCTATCGCATCGAGCTGCCGAGCGGCGACGGGCTCTACCTGTATGCGGGTTGGCGCGCCGAGGGCGAGGTCTACTTCTTCCGGGTCGAGGACTTGCTCGCCAACGTGCGCCAAGAGCGCGCCATGCGCCGGCATCGGTTCGTCTTCTTGGGTTCGCGCTGGATCGAGCCCAAACCCGGCGCCCAGCCGGCCTTCGCCGCGGATCTCGAGCACAACCTGATCAACCTGGTGTTCTTCTCCGCTGGCCACACCCTGCTGACCTGCGCCGTGCGCGAGGCCGAGGACGAGGAGGCTTGGTTCGCCAATCCCTGGCTGCTGCCCGACAGCGACCAGCCGGTCCTGTTCCTGCTCTCGCGCCGACCGCTGGAGAGCCCGCCGGCCTCCTTGTCCGAGCGCTTCCCCGAGTCCCTGTTCCCGGCCGAGGATTCCTGATGCCTGCGACCGGCGCAGGCTCCCAACGGGACCCGGGCGAGCCCTGGTCGGCGGCGCTCGAAACCAAGCTGGCGCGGGCCGCTCGCGCCCGCCGGCAGGCCCACTCCGCTTTCGCCCTGCTGCTCGGGCTGGCCGCCAGTGTTTGGAGCGCTGCGGCCCTGTTGGCCAGCGGCCTTTCGCTGTGGCCCGCGCCGAGCGACGCCTTCCAGTTCGCCGGGGGCCACGGGCTCTGGCCCCTGGGCCTGTGTCTCGCCTGCGGCGCGATCGGTGCCGCGGCCTTCTGGGCGGAGACCCGCCTCGACGCCTTCGGTCTGGCCGACGCGCTGGACCGGGCCGAGGGCCACGGGGGCGAGCTGCGCACCGCCTTCGAGCTGTGCCGCGCCCGCCCGGAGCATCCGCTGCTTCCAGCCCTGTGCCGCCGCCTGTTCGCGCGCACGCCGGGGGCCGAGCGCTGGCGCGCGCTCTCGCCGCCCGCCTGGCTCGGGCTGCTGCCCCTGCTGCTCTCCAGCGCGCTGCTGCTCGAAGCGCTCGGCCCCCGGGATCGCACCCCCGCCGGATTGCCGGAACTGCTCGCGGGCGGCGCCGCACAGCTCGAGCAGGCCAGTTCCCTGGCCGCCGCCGAGGCGCTGCGCAGGGCCGAGCAGAACAGCCCCTCGGCGCGCCGGGCCCAGGCGGACCTGGCGCGGGCCGCGATCGCCCGAGTCCAGGGCGCTTTCGAAGGGGCTGCCCTGCGGGCCAAGGACCCCCGGGCGAACGGCGCGATGGGCGAGCTGGCGACGCGCCTGGAGGAGGCCGAGGCGAAGCTCGCCGAGCTGGAGGCCAGCCGATTCGCCGGGGGGCAAGCGGCGCCGGCCATCGCGGAGGCCCGCGCGCGGCTCGACGCGGCCCGCCTGCTGGCGGGCGGCGGCCGCAGGCCCCCAGGCCCCTCGGGCGCGGAATCCGAGGCGTTCCCTGGGAGCAGCGCTCCCCAGGCTGGGGAGCCGCGCAGCTCTCGAGCCCAGGGCTCCGCAGCCGGCGAGGCGTCGACCAACGGCGGGGAGGTCGCCGCGGTCGACCCAGCGGGAGACCCGCTCGCCGGGCCCGCGCCGGGCGCGTCGGGCGCCGGCCCGGCTCCGGGCGGTTCCGGACCGGAAAGGCCCCGGGAACCGTCGGGCGAGGGGGGCCCGGGGCGCGCCCCGGCGGTTTCCAATCCCGTTGCGCCGGCGACCTGGG
>JBIKLM010000198.1:0-7822 GCA_044359835.1 Planctomycetota bacterium | reverse complement strand
TCCCGGCCTCGAGGGCCGCGACCTCGAGCTGTCCCAAGCCCTGGTGCGCCAGGCGCTGGCCGCGGCGCTCGAAGATCTGTCCCCTGAAGCCAGCGACCTGGAACGGGCCGCGACAAGTGGCCCGGGCGCCCGTCTGGCGCTGTGCCTCGCGCTGGGACGGATCGGATCGCCGCTGCTGGCTGCCTGCCTGGACGACGAAGAGCCGCGGATCGCGGTCGAGGCCGTCCGGCTGGTCTACGACCGAGCCTTCCGCCATCCCGAGCTCAAGGCCCTCTGGCCGCGCCTGGCAGAGCTGCTCGGGCGACCCCTGCCCGCAGGTTGGCCCGCGGAACCGGTCTGGCGCCGTGCGATCGAGGCCGCGCAGCACCTGGGCGGTCGGCGCAACGCCGAGCTGCTGCTCGAATTCGCGGCCCGGCCCGACCTGGCGCCCGCCTGGCGCCGACTGGCCCTGGAACGCCTCGGGGAGTTCGCGCGCCCCGCCGCCCGCGAAGGCGTCTGGGGCCACCTGGTCGAACCGCCCGAGCGCAGCGCCGCCGAGCTGACCGGCCTTTTGGACCTCTGCAGCGCGCGTTTGCTGGACGCCTGCAGCGGCGACAGGGAAGCCGAGGCCCTGGCGAGCACGCTGCTCGTGCGCTTTGGCCCTCCCCGCGGCCCCACGGAGCTGCTGGCGGGCGTCGGTCGTTTGGCCGAGAGCCCCGCCGCGCGGCTGGTGATGTTCGAACAGCTGTGGTCCGCCTCGCGGGAACTGCGCGTGCCGGCTGCGCTGCGCGTGCTGAGCCGCCTGCCGATGGACGGCGACCGGGCCCTGCGGCGGCGTGCGCTGAGCGGGCTGGCCGAAGAGGCCCCCGCCCAGGCGGAACAGCAAGCGCTGGATCAGCTCTTCGCGGCCCGCGCCGCCGACCGCCAGGACGCCGTGCTGTTGCTGGCGGGCCTCGGACGCCCCGCGGCGGACGCCGCCCTGCGCGCGCGGCTGACCGAAGCGCAACAAGGCCGCGGCGACCCCGAACTCGCCCTGGAGCTGTTCTTGGCCGCCGAGGCCCTGCTCGCTCGGAGCGGGCCGCCGACGGCGATCGCGGGCCAGAGCTCCTCCGGCGACGGCTCGGCCGCTGGCGCGGAGGCGGAAGCATCCGACGACTCCGCAACGCCGCCCGCTGCGAAAGCAACGGCCCACGGAGCGGCTTCCGGAGGCGCGCTGCCGCGCTCGGCCCCCCGCCCGGTGCCCCTCGAGACCCTGCTCGAGGGCGGTGTCGCCGCCCGGGGCCGCGAGCTGTTCCTGCACCACGGCGGCGCGGAATGCCTGCGCTGCCATCGCCTGGAGGGGCTGGGCGGCGTGGTGGGACCGGCGCTGGACGGAGTCGCGGGGCGCCTGTCGCGCCGGGAGCTGGCCGAAGCCTTGGTGCGCCCGGACGCCCGCATCGCCCCCGGATACGCCGCGCCCTCGGCCATGCCCGCCATGGACGGCTTGGCCCGGCCCGACGAGCTGCGCGACCTGGTGGCCTTCCTGGCGGAGCTGAAGCCCTCGCCCTCGGCCACGGCGGAGTCGACGGGCCCACGCCACGAGCGACACCTGCCCTGGAAGGTGCTGGCCGTCACAGGCGCCGCGGCGCTGATCTCGATCGGAGCGGTGGCCGCCTTCTCGCGCCCGGCTCGGCGCGGCGAGCGGCTGGCGCCCTGAACGCAGGCTCGCCAGCGACAGAAGTTGCTTGCGAGCGCACGCCGCGCTCGAGACCGAGAACCATCCCAAGGGTCCCGAGGCCCTGGCCGCAGCGCCCCGCGGCTCCGGATCGGCGGGGGCCCGCGGGGAGGCAGATGTCGACGCCGGTCCGTCCGACCCCGGGATCAGGGGCGGGGCAGATCGGCCGCACCCATGGCGCCGGGCAGCAGCCGATCGAGTCGCGCGCAGGCAAGCTGCCCCTGCGAGCCCCGGCTGATCACCCACATATCCGCGGAGAACTCGCTCAGGACCTGCCGGCAGGCCCCACAAGGCGGAATGGGCAGGCTCGACTGGCCCTGCAGAAAGCACAGCAGGAAGCGGCGCTGGCCCTCGCCGACGCCGTGGAAGACTGCGCTGCGTTCGGCGCAGTTGGTCAGGCCATAACTGGCGTTCTCCACGTTGACGCCGGGGAACAGCCGGCCATCCTCCCCAAGCAGCAAGGCCGCCAGGGACAGGCCGGAGTACGGGCTGTGGGCGCGCCGGCGGATTTCTCCGCTGAGCTCGAGCAGCTCGCTCCAAAGCGGCGAGCCCGCGACCTCGAAGCGCCCCTGGGCTTCCAGTTCGGCGCGCCAGCGCCGCCATTCCTGCAGTCTGGTGCTGGTCGTGAGCATGGCCCCAGCATGCCGAGGTCCAGGCCCCGCGGACAGGCTGTGGCACGCGCCGCAGGGCGGCCCGTGCGCGGGCGGGCCGAAGTGCAGTCGCCCTCCCCGCCCGAGCCCGAGGGCGCAAGGGAGCGCGCCCACGATCGGGTGGCGATCCCCTGCCGGGCAGGGTCCGGTTGACCCGCGCCCCACACGCCGGAGCCTGTGCGTCCCCATCGGGCCCGGCCCCGAGCCGGACAGCCGAGGAGACGATCGGCGCCGCGGCGGGGTCTGCCCCGAGGGGCATCGGATGGGCAGATACCGCTCCAGGCGAGCGCGGGACGAGGACTCCCGCCCGCCGGTCGTGGCGATCCTCCCCCGGGCCGGGGATCTCCGCTCGGGAACGGACCCGGATTCCGCACGCGATCGACCGCATCAGGCGCCCTTCTTGACGGCCTCGAACCCATCGGGGCCCTCGGCATATCCGAGGTAAGGCACCTTCGGACGCACCGCGCGCACGCCGCTGGCAGGATCCTGGCGCTCCTCCGCCTGCACCTCGACCCAGGCGTCGAGCCCGACCAGATCGCCGGGCTCCAGTTCGAGCCGGCCGCTGGTGTCGAAGCCGAAGGCACGCAGCACGAACTTGGCGCGGCGCAGGCCGCGATCGCTCCACGAAATGCCGTCCCAGGCGGCGGTGCGGCCGGCGAACTCCCCTTCGCGCACCTCCAACCGGAAGGTCCAACGCACATCCCCGTCGCGCGTCACACCTTCGCGGACCTCCGCGATGCGGCAGGGGTAGCGACCTTCGGGCACGGAGAGGTAGTCTTCGAGGTCTTGGATCTGGCTGAAATCGACGTCCATCGGGGGCAAGGACCGCGTTGCGGCCCGCTGTGTTGAAGGGGGTGTCCGGGCGAGACGTTCGTCCGGCACTACAGAGACCGCAGCAAGCGGCAGCGGTTGCCGAGAAAATCCGGCCCTCGCGATGGCCGCTGGGCCCGCATCGCATCCATCCGCGATGCTCGGTTCGCCACACACCCGACGGCGCTCGATCTGCGGCGCAGCGCGGGGCCGGACAGGCCGGCTGCACGGGCGGCCCTGGAACGCCGCCCTCGGCGCTGGACGGGCCGGTTCCCGCGCAGACACTGGTGCCTGGCTGTCCTAGGCGTCCGGATCTCGCGGCATCCGCTCGCAGACATCGCAGCGGTCCTCCGCCCCCCATCCCGAGCTGGCGCGGGCCCGGCAGGAGCGCGGAGAGCCGGTTGGGATCGGCGCCGACCGCTGGGCCTTGTCCGCTCCTCCAGGGGAGCAACCCATGAATTCGCGGAGCGGATCAGGCTTTCTCGCGCAACCGATGCGAGGCGCCAACGTCTCTGTTGGTGCGCAGCGCGATCCCCGCACAGGTCGCTCGAGCGCTCCGCCGTGGCTCCCACGACAACAGGGCGGACCCGAGGCCTGCCGGAGGCCGCGGACCCGCTCCAGGGCGCGGACCGCCAGCCGCCCGTCGGCGCCCCGGCCGAGGGGCACGGTCCGCGCGGGCGGTCAGCGCAGAACCTTGCGCAAGACACGCTCCATGTTGCCCCCGAGAACCCCCTTCACCACCCCTTCCCCATGCCCTCGCTCCAGGAGACCCGCGGCCACCTGCACATAGCTGCGTGCATCCTGAGCGGACTGCGGCCCGCGCTGGATGCCATCGAAATCGGAGCCCAGCCCCACGTGCTCGGGGCCGGCGACGCGCAGGGCATGCTCGAGGTGCTCGAGCAGCCTCGCGAGCGGCAGCGGACGCGCTTCGGCTTGCATGAACTCGCTCTGCAGCAGGAACAGTTCGGTCTCGTTGGGGTGAGAGATGCCTCGATAGGCCGGCAGGTCGCGCACCCGGGCTTCCTCGGCGCGGGCCTCGGCGTCCAGGAATCCCGGGTGGAACACCACGCCCAGCACGCCCCCGTTGCGCGCCAGGGCGCGCAGCTGATCATCGCTCAGGTTGCGCGGATGGTCGTGCAGGGCGCGGCAGCCCGAGTGGCTGGCGATCACCGGGTTGCGGGTGGTTTCGAGGGTGTCGAAGAAGGACTGCTCGCCCGCATGGGACAGATCGATGACCATGCCCAGCTCGTCCATCCGTCGCACGACCCGACGGCCGAACTCGGAAAGGCCCGGCGGGATCTCGGGGCCCGCTCCGGGCTGGCACGTGCGGATCCACGAGAGGTGGTTGTTCCAGGAGAGGGTCAAGACGCGTACCCCCAGGCCATGGAACTCTTCCAGCAGTTCGAGGCGCTCTTCGATGGCGTGGCCGCCTTCGATCCCGAGCAGCGCCGCGAAAGCGCCCCGGCTTTGGGCCTCCGACAGGTCGTCGCCGCCGCGGATCAGCTGGATCGCGCCCCCGGACCGCTCGATCAAGTCGTGGCCGGCGCCGATCAGGTCGCGCGCTCGCCGGGCGGCGCCGCTCGCCAGGAAGGCCGGATCGACCCAGCAGACCAGCACGGCGCTGCCGCAGCCGCCCGCGCGAGCCCTCGGGATGTCGAATTGCCCGCGGGTGATGGTCAGCAGGTCGTGCCCGAGGTCCAGGGCGCGCTGCAAGGCGTCGGTGTGCGCATCGAAGGCGGGCTGCTGGGCCGTCAGTTGGCGCGCGCGATCGAGGGCGTGCATGCCATCACACTAGCGAGGCGGGGAGCCGGGGCGGGCACGGCTCCTCGGGGTCAAGGCGACGGTTTCGGAGCCGGGGCGACCGAGGAAGGACCGCCCACTTGGCGGGCTCGAGCGATCCCGCGAAGCCCCGGGGCCGAACCCGGGCCGGATCCCGGCCGCGTCTCCCCAAACCTATCCCTGGCGGCGAACACAGCGGCGCGCAGCGAACATCCCATTCGGTGCGGCCGCCGCGAGTCGACCGAGGGGCCTGCGCACAGTCTGGTTCGGCTGTTCAGGCGCAGTCCGAGGCCAATTCTGTCCGCAGAGCGACTTCCAGCCCTTTCAGCGAACCCGCTCGAGGGCCTCGACGGCTTCCACAGGCGGGGTGATCGGGGCCGGCCAGGGCCGATCGTTGCGCCAGTATTGGCCCTCCCCGAAGCCCTGGAAGAACAGATAGAGCAGCGGATGGCGGATGGGCCGCGCGGTGCTCTCGGGCTCGAGATCCTCCTGAGCCACGTAGGAGCTGGTCGAATCCCCATCGACGAGCAGGGTGTACCAGGGCTGGTCGGCCCGCGGTCGCTCGAACAGACAAGCCCGCCACGCCGCGCTGCGACGGCATTGGGGATCCCAGTCGACCACGACCCCCCGATATCCGCGGGTGCGGTGGCGCACCACCTGTCCGCGCCAAAGCCGCTGACCGGCCGCGTGGACCGCGGAGGGCAGCCACAAGTCGAAGGAATCGTTGCGGATCATGGGTTCGCTCCACCAACCGCACGCGGTACGCAGCGGCAACGGTCTATCGACCCAAGGCTAGCCGGAGTGCAGCGCTCCGGTGACAGTGGACGCGGGTGCGTCGCCCGATCATGGACGTTTACGGTGCGCAATACGCACAAGTCCAGAGTCGGACAAACGCGTGGCTCCCGCACGAATTTGGACACGACTTGGAGCTTGCGGCGCCCCAAACTTGGAATCGGCGCAGCTCGTAAAAAAACCGCACGTCTTCCCAGTTCGCCCACAAGAATCCGCTCCGCGCTGCCCGTCGATCGTTGGGACCTGCCGAGGCCGGCAAGGGACGGCCCGGGGCAGGTCGGTTCCAAGGCGCGCGCGCGATCCGAGCGAGGGGCTGCTCGACCCTCCGGGACCGCAGCGAGTCACCGAAGGTCCCGGTTGCCCTGCCCGCTGGACCGCTGCGGAGGACCGTGGGCCGTCGGTCCCTGGGCGGCCAGCCAAACCAAGTTGCTGGGGCGGCAGACTCGGGGGGCGGAACATGGCCCTGGAGGGGGCACAGGGCCAGCGTGTGCCGGTCAGGCAGGGGCAAGCCCGCCGCCTGCGAGCAGGAGCAGGCGAGCGGGGTCGGAGGACGTGGGGACCAGCCGCGGCGAAGGTGCGCCGAGACTGGCCGCCCGGGCGCTGGGCTCCGTTCCGCGGGACGCTCGACCCTCGGGGACGGCGGTCAAGTCGGGCGCAGGGCAGGGTGCCCCCCTGGGCAGCTGGCGAGGTCAAGGAATAGGTCCCTCGGAAGCCCCCGCGGAGACGCCTGGGGTGCGCCCGCAGGGGCCGGCCCCTGCGTGGTCCGCCCGGCCGGTCGGCCGGGGCCGGCGCCGAACGGGGCAACCGGCGGGCTTCCGGCTCGGCCGCCGAGGTGCTGAGCCGACATCCACCCCGGGGGGCCCACCTGCCAACCTGACAGCCAAATCCCGTTCCAGGGGAGCGGGCTGCCAAGCTGACAGCGGGCGGGCACTCCGGCATCCGAGCCCGCGCCGTGCAGGACTCGGGAGACCCCGGCACGGCCTTTGCTTGGGACGGCCGGGCAGCGTCGCCGGGCGCTGCCGTCGTGGCCAGCGGACTCCGGCGTGCCGGTCCTCCCGGTGCGCCCGCGTCGGCCGCGCCAGACCGCGCCCGGCCGAACCCGATCGCTGGTCATGCAGCCCCTGCGCCGGATCCTCCTCGCCGACGACGACAAGAGCCTGCGAACGGGCGTTGTCGATCTGCTCAGCGAGCTCGAGGTCGAGGTGCTGGAGGCCGAGACCGGCCCGGAAGCCCTCGAGCTCGGCCGCCGCTTCCGGCTGCACGCCGCGCTGCTGGACCTGCACATGCCCGGCTGCGACGGCCTCGAGGTGCTGCCGCACCTCCTGGCCTTCCACCGCGGCCTGCCCTGCATCGTCTACTCCGGCAACTGGACCCCCCCGCTGGCCCAGGAAGCGCTGCGCGCTGGCGCTTTCGCGGTGCTGCACAAGCCCGTCGACCCCCTCAAGCTGCGCAGCGAGATGCGCCGCGCCTTGGCCCTCTGGGACCACGGCGGCTCCGGCCTGGCCTCGCCTCCCTCGAAGCCCTGACCGGCTGAGAAGCCGAGGCTCGGGCTGGGCCTGCGCCACGGCCAAGAGCCCCCCCGAACTCGATCCGCCGGCCAGCCGACGCAAAACGCCCGCTGCGACCTCCCCCCCTCGGTCGCCATCCTCCACGCCCGCTGCGACGCGGGCGATCCTTCCCCCTCATCAGGACCCCCCGGTCCAGGACACTCCGCTGCGAACGGCCCTCGGGCCTCCCCTTCCATGACCACCAAGACCTCCGCCAAGAGCGCCCCCAAGGCTTCCATCCGCCCCCTGGGCGACCGCGTCCTCGTCCAGCGCCTCGAAGCCGAAGAGAAGACCGCTGGCGGCATCCTGCTGCCGGAGAGCGCCAAGGAGAAGCCCAAGGAGGGCAAGGTCGTCTCCGTCGGCGACGGCAAGATGCTCGACAACGGCAACCGCTCGACCTTCTCCGTGAAGGCCGGCGACCGCGTCCTGTTCAGCTCCTACGCGGGCACCGAAGTCAAGGTCGACGGCCAGGAGTTCCTGATCATGCGCGAGGAAGACATCCTCGGCATCGTCGGCTGATCCACCCCCCAGCGGGCGCCTGCGGGCCCGGA
>JBIKLM010000197.1:0-7843 GCA_044359835.1 Planctomycetota bacterium | reverse complement strand
GCGCTGGTGGAACAGCTCGGGGGCCAGCCAGTGGCCGAGTTCGCGGGCCAGGCTTTGGTCCAAGCGTTCCTCGGGCACCACGCGTGCGCCGGCGCCGAGCCGCGCTGCGTTGTGCTCCTGGTGGCGGTCCTTGTGGTGCGGGTAGGGCACGATCCAGGCGGGCACGCCCACGGCGGCCAGCTCCCAAAGCGTCGAGGCGCCGCCGCGGCAAAGCACCAGGTCGGCGCTCTGCAGCAGGGGCAGCAGCGGATCGAAGTACTCGGCGGCGTGGTAGGCCCCGGAGGCGTTCGCCAGGGCGTGGGCGTCGAGGGTGTCGCCCAGGCGGCCCGGCCCGGCCTGGTGGATCAGGGCGGCGCCGGCCTCGATCAGCAGGGCGCCGTGCTCGGCCACGAAGCGGTTGAGCGCACGCGCTCCCTGGCTGCCGCCGACCACCAGCAGCAGGCGGCGGCGCGGATCGAGCCCGAGCTCGCGGCAGACCCGCGCGCGCAGGGCCGGATCGGGCGCGCTGGAGAGCTCGGGCGTCAGGGGCGGGCCGCTGATCAGGTGACGCTCGCCGCGCGGCGCGCCGGTCGGCAGGGAGCTCGGGAAGGCGTGCAGCACGCGCGTGCACAGCGGCCCGAAGCGCCGCGTGGCCTTGCCGGGCACCGCGTTGACCTCCAGCAGGGCCGTGGGCAGACCGAGGGAACGCGCGGCCAGGATCGCCGGCACCGAGGACAGCCCGCCGAGGGCCAGGAGGACCTCGCTGTGCTGCTCGCGCAGCGCGGCGCGGGCGCGGGCCACGGCGCGCGGCACGCGCAGCAGGGACGAGAGCGCCGACGGAGCGCCGCCGCCCTCGCGCTCGAGGCCCATGGAGCGGCGCAGGATGGTCACACCCAGGCGCTTTTCGGCCGGGGCCAGCACGCGCTCTTCGATCGCGCGCCCGGCGGTCAGCCAGAGCAGCGGAGCGGCCTCGGCCGTCGGCTGCGCCGCGCGCCGGTGCGCCAGCAGGTGCAGGCCGGGCACCAAATGACCGCCGGTTCCGCCGCCGGCGAAGGCCAGACGCCAGGGGCGCTCCATGGTGGGCCTGAGTGTCTCACCCGGCCGGCTCGGCGACCAGCCCCAGGCCTCCATCGGCCGGGACTCGCGGTGCCTCTTCCACGTAGGGGCCCCACCAGCCGCCCGCCAGGGAGGTCACGGCCCGGCCCGCCTGGGCCAGCAGAACCGCAGCACACAGGGCCAGGAACCAACGCTCGTCGTTCGCGAGAAAACGCATGGGGAGGGCGGGGAAGCGCGGAGTCGGGGGCGAGGCCGCAGGGGCTCGCGGAGCGGGAGCGCGCCGACGGCAGGCGTCGACGCGTGATCTGGAGAGCGGTCGAAGGCGGGCGGTGCCGGGCGGGGCCTGAACCGCCCCGATCGAGCCAGCGAGCACCGCGGTGCGGAGCCAGCTCCGTGAAGCCAGCTCCGTGGAGACAGCTCCTTGGAGCCATCTCCGCGGAGCCAGGTCCCTCGTGCCCGCCGTCGGGCGGGCCGAAGGTGCCGTAGGCATCGGACGGCTGCAGCGGCGGCTCGAACGAGCTTCGATCCCGCAGGGATTCGGAACCGATCGGAGACGGGGACCGGATCGGCCCAGGGCGCGGATCCAGGCCGGGTCGGCCGCCGGATGGGACCCACGGGTCTGCGGGCAGGCCGACGTTGCGGCTCGGGCTTGCGCCCCCGCCGCCGCGCCCGCCGGTCCGCGGATCAGCGCACGCGGCGCACGGGCTTGGTGGCGGGCTTCGGCTGGGTGCGGGGCGCGGGGGCTTCCGAGGCGCCGGAGTTGGCGCGCGCGACCGGTGCGCTGCCGTCCGGGAGGCGCAGTTGCTGGCCGACCGCCAGGGGGCGGCCGCGCACCTCTGGATTCAGAGCCTCGATCTCGCGATAGCGGTTGCCATCGCCCAAGCGGCGCTCGGCGATCGACCAGAGGTTCTCGCCCTTGGCCACCACGTGCACGGGCCCGCGCGCTTCCGGGGCCGGGGTCCCAGCGCCGTTCGGGCGGGCGGGATTCGCCGCGCCGGCGGACGCCGCGGCCGGGCTGCCCTGGTTGCCGTTCGCGGGCGCGTTCGCCACCACGGCGCCCGTCGCGGCGCTCGGGTTGCCGGCGACCGCGCTGCTGGCCGCGCTGCTGGCCTGCTTCTGGGCGGCCGCTTCCGCCAGCAACATCTCGTTGCTGGGCAGCTTGATCACCTGGCCGGCCTGCAGCCGATCCGGGTTGAGGCCCGGGTTGACCGCCAGGATCAGCTTGGAGCGCTTCGACGAGGACAGCAGCTTCTGGGAGATCTCCGAGAGCGTGTCGCCCTTTTGCACCGTGTAGGTCGGCAGGGGCGCCGGGCCGGCGTTGCCGGCCTGGGCCAGACCGGCGGGCGCACCGCCCGAGGGCACACTGCCGGGGGGCGTGGCCTGCAGGCCGCCGAGCCGCGGGATCTCCGCGGAAGCGCCGCCCTCAGCGAGGCGCCCGGCGCCGCCCACCAAGACCGGGCCTTGGGGGGCGCTGTTGCCAAGGGGCGTGAAGCGGCTGGGCTGGCCGGCCACCAGGCGCTCTTCGGCGCCCAGCTGGGCCGCGGCGGCCAGGTCGCTGCGCGGGGCGGGCTGGGTGGCACCGGCGGCGGGATTGGCCGCGCCGGCTCCCGCCGGACCGGCCGCTGGAGACTGGGGGGTCGAGTTGCCGCGCGGGGCCCCGCCCGCGCGCGGCAGGTCGCTGCGCTGCGGCCGCGGAGTCCCTCCCTGGGCCACGGCGGGCAGGCCGTCCAGCTGGGGCGAGCCGCGCTGGGGTGTGCCCTGGCCGACCTTGCCGGCCGGCGGCGCCGGGACCCCCGACTTGCCGTCCGAGGCGGCATCCGAGAGGAAGAAGGCCGTTCCCGCGCAGATCAGGAAGAGCAGGGAGATCAGGCCGTTGCGTTCGATGGGCTGCATGGAGCGCACTCCGAGGAGGGTCGGCGGGCCGCGCCGAGGGCGAGGCCGAGGCCGAGCGAGGTGACGACGAGGGACGTGCCCCCGTCCGAAAGGAAGGGCAAGGTCATGCCCTTGGGGGGCAGGAGACCGGAGACCGAACCCATGTGCACGAGGGCTTGGACGGCCACGGCGATGCACAGGCCGAAGGCGGCGCTGGCCTCGAAGCGATCCTCGAGGGCCAGAACCATGCGCAGGCTATACCAGAACAGGGCCGCGTACAGCACCAGCACCAGGGCGGCGCCGAACCAGCCGAACTCCTCGTTGACCAGCGCGAAGGCGAAGTCCGAGTCCATGTACTGGAAGCCGCGGTTGCGCAGCTCGCCCTGGGCGTAGCCGGTGCCGTCCCAGCCGGCCGAGGCCAGGGCCCACATGGACTGCTGGACCTGCTCGTTCTGGAGCTTGCCGACCCACATGTCCAGGCGCCCGCGGGCGTAGCTGTCCGAGGTGGCGGCGGCCGCCAGGCCGATGAAGGCCACCCCCAGGAAGGGCAGCGCCACCCGGCTCATGCCCACGCCGGCGACCCACATGGTCATGCAGGCGCAGGAGAACAGGACCAGGGACCCGCCCTTGTCGGGCTCGATCCAGACCAGCAGGGCGAACAGCAGCACCAGGCCCAGGGCGCGCAGCACGTGCCCCTGGTAGCGCGGCAGGTCCGGGGCCATGCGCGAGCAGCGGTCGGCGACCCACACCACCAGGACCAGGCGCGCCAGCTCGGAGGGTTGGAAGGAGAAGCCCAGGTCGAGCCAGCGGGCCGAGCCGTTGACCGTACGGCCCAGCCCGGGCACCAGGACCAGCACCAGGCTCAGGGCGGCCCCCAGGGTCAGCCAGGGCAGCAGGGAGCGCAGCCGGCCGATGCCCACCCGGGCCGCCAGCAGCAGCACGATCAGGGCCAGGCCCCGGTCGAAACACTCGCGCAGCAGGTCGGCGCGGAAGTCCTCCGGGCGCAGGGTGGTGGCGGCGTGGCCGGCCTGCAGCAGCAGCCCGAAGCCCAGCAGCAGCAGGGCGCAGTGGAAGACCCCCTGGGCCGAGGCCGCGGCGTCCTGGCGCGCCAGGCGTTCGGCCAGCGCCTGGAAGGTCAGCTGACGCAGGCCGCTGCTCGGAGCAGGGTCTTGAATCGAGCGGAGGGCGCGGGTCCTGGGCATGGCGTCGACGCGTCTGAACGCTCCGTGAGCACAGTGTGCTCAGCGCACCTTGAGCAACGCCAGACTGATCAATGCAGAAACCGCGGCCACGATCCAAAAGCGGACCACGACTTTGACCTCGTGCATCTTTTCGCCCTTCTTGAAGAGTCCGCCGTAGAGCTGGAAGCCGTGGTGCACCGGGGCGCAGGTGAACAGGCGCTGGCCGCCGGTGCGGCGGAACCAGAAGGTCTGCAGCCAGGAGGAGCCCAGCTCGACCACCAGCACCGCGGCGATCAGCGGCAACACCAGCTCCTGTTTGGCCACCAGCGCCATCCAGCCCAAAAGGCCCCCGAGGGGCAGCGAACCCGAATCCCCCATGAAGACCTGGGCCGGGTAGGCGTTGAACCACAGGAAGCCGAGGCACGCGCCGCACAGGGCCCCGCCGATCACGGCCATGTCGGCCGCCGCGGCCACGTAGGGCAGGTCCAGGTACTGGGTCCAGTCCGCCCGGCCGGTGACGTAGCAGAAGATCGTCAGGGCCGCCCCGGAGATGAACACCACCCCGGCGGCCAGGCCGTCCAGGCCGTCGGTGATGTTGGCGGCGTTGGCCGAGCCCACCACCACCAGCCACTGGAACAGCAGCAGCAGCCCGAGCCCGAAGGTGCCCCACAGGGCCGGCTGGATCACCAGATCGTTGAAAAACGGGGGGTAGAGCGCCAGCAGGGTGCCCCGGCCGGTCAGGGAGGCGAAGTGCAGCTGGGCCAGCAGGACGCCCCCCGCGATCAGCGACAGGCCCAGCATCTTGGGTCCGCGGCGCAGGCCCTTGCTGCCCGGCAGGGTCAGCTTCTTGTAGTCGTCGACGAAACCGACCGCCGCCAGGCCGGCCACCAGCAGGATCGCCAGCAGCACCGGCAGGGAGGTCACGTCGGCCCACAGCAGCACCGCCAGCAGCAGGGAGGCCACCAGGAAGCTGCCCCCCATCGAGGGGGTGTTGTGCTTGCCCTCGGCGCGGGCCCGCGCCGCCAGGTCGCCGGACCCGCTGGTCTCGACGTTGTCGCGCACGCGCTGGGCCTTGAGCCAGGCGATCGTCGGCCGCCCCAGCAGCAGGGCGATCACGAAGGCCGAGAGCGCCGCCATGGCCGCCCGGAAGGACAGGTAGTCGAACAGGGCCAGGCCGGTCCAATCGCGCAGCAGGTCCGCCAGCATGGTCAGCGCCCCCCCTCGGCGACGGTTTCGGTGCTCGCCAGCTCCACCAGGCGCTGGACCAGGCGTTCGAGCCGCACGCCGCGGGAGGCCTTGGCGACCACGGTGTCGCCGGGCTCGAGCAGGCCCGGGACGACCTCCACGGCGCGCTCGACCGCCGGGAAGTGGCGCACGCGCTCCGGAGCGAGGCCGCCCTCCAGGGCGCCGGCCGCCGCCGCCGCCGAGAGCGGCCCCACGGCCACGAACAGGTCCAGCCCGAGGGCCGCGGCCTGCATGCCGATCCGGTGGTGCAGCTCGGGGGAAAGCTCCCCCAGCTCGAGCATGTCGCCGAGCACGAACACGCGCCGGCCCGGCAGGGCCGCGACCAGCTCGAGGGCCGCGCGGGCCGAGTCCGGGTTGGCGTTGTAGGTGTCGTCGTAGAGCGTCCAGGGGCCGACCTGGCGGCGCTCGAGGCGCTGGCGCGAGGCCAGGAGGCCCGGCAGGGCCGGCGCCAGGAGCTCGAAGGAGAGGCCCAGGGCGTCGCCCACGATCAGGGCCGCCAGCAGGTTTTTGACGTTGTGCTCGCCGGCCAGGGGCACGTGCAGGGAGCGCCCGAACAGGCGAAAACCCGTGCCGCGGGCGTCGATCGCCAGCTCGCTGGCGTTCCAGTCGCCCCGGCCGTGGGTCGAGAAGGACAGCGCCCGCGCCTGGGTGGTCGAGCGCAGGAACGCGGCGAAATCCCCGTCCGCATCGAGCACGAACAGGCCCTCGGGCCCCAGGGAGGCCGGCAGATCGCTTTTCTCGCGCGCGACGCCCTCGATCGAGCCCAGCTTTTCGAGGTGGCCGGCGCCGATCAGGGTCACCACGGCGATGTCCGGGCGCGCCAGCCGCGACAGGGCCGCGATCTCGCCGGGCCCGCTGGTGCCGATCTCGCAGACCAGCACCTCGGTCGACTCGTCGGCGGCCAGGATCGTGAGCGGCACGCCGATGTGGTTGTTGTAGGACTTCTGGCTGCCCACGGTGCGCCGATGGCGGCCGAACAGCTCGACCATCAGGTCCTTGGTGGTGGTCTTGCCGCAGGTGCCGGTGATGCCGACCACGCTGCAGGTCAGGCGCGAGCGGTGCCAGGCGGCCAGATCGGTCAGCGCGCGCTGGGGGTCCGGGTGCACGGCGAGGCCGACCTCGGGGGGCAGGCCCTCCAGGGACAGGGCCGGATCGGCCCGCAGCAGCAGGGCCTTGGCGCCGCGGGCGGCCGCGTCGCGGCCGAAGCGGTTGCCGTCGAAGTTGGGGCCGGACAGGCCCACGAAAAGGCTGCCGGGGGCGGCCGTGCGGCTGTCGGTGCTGACCCCGACGAGCTCGAGCTGGGCCGCTTGGCTGCGCTCCGGCGGCCGCACCAGATCGGCGCCGGTGGCGTCCAGCACCTGCTCCAGATTCATGCGGATCATGACAGCAGCTCCCGGGCCACGGCCCCGTCGTCGAAGGGCAGCCGGCGGCCGGCGATCTCCTGCTCACGCTCGTGGCCCTTGCCGGCCAAGAGCACCACGTCGCCGGGCCGGGCGCGCTCCAAGGCCAGTTCGATCGCCCGGCGCCGATCGGGCTCGACCAGGGACTCGGCGGGCGTCTCCGCCAGGCCCAGCAGCACCGCGCCGATGATCGCCATGGGATCCTCGCTGCGCGGGTTGTCGCTGGTCACCACGGCCAGGTCCGCCAGCCGGCCCACGGCCGCGCCCATGGCCGGGCGCTTGCCCTTGTCCTTGTCGCCGCCGCACCCGAACAGGCACAGCAGCCGGCCCCGCGGGCCGCCCTGGCGCGCCTGGCGCTCGAGATCGGCGCGCAGGGCCGTGCAGACCACCTGCAGGGCGTCCGGGGTGTGGGCGTAGTCGACGAAAACACGGAACGGATGCCCGGGCGGCGAGACCAGCTCGAGGCGCCCGGCCGGAGAGGAGGCTCGGGCGAGCCCCTGCTGCAGCGCAGAGGGACTCGCCCCGGAGCCCAGCACCGCGGCCAAGGCCGCGAGCGCGTTCTCGACGTTGTGCTGACCGAGGAGCGGCAGGAAGAACTGTTCCCAGGAGATCCCCATCCCGTGCAGGAACATGCGGATGCCGCCGGCCTCGGGGCTCAGCCGAGACGCGCTCAGGTCCGCGCGGGACCCGACGCCATACGTGAGCACGCGGGCCCCGGCCTGGATGGCCGCCCGCGCGAAATCGCTGGCGACCGCCGCCGAGGCACCGCCTTCGGGCAGGATCGCGAGCCCGCCCGGTTCCAGGGACTCGAACAGGCGGCGTTTGGCGCGCTGGTAGGCGCGCATGTCGCCGTGGTAGTCGAGGTGGTCGCGGGTCAGATTGGTGAAGATCGCCACGTGGATCGGCAGGCCGTCCAAGCGGCGCTGGTCGAGGCCGTGGGAGCTGGCTTCGATCGAGACGCTGTCGCCGCCCGCCGCGCGGTGTTCGGCCAGGTAGCCCTGCAGGGCGGCCGGCTCGGGACTGGTGTTGTGGCTCGGCAGGCGGCGGCCCGCGAAGCGGTGTTCGATGGTCCCGAACAGGGCCGGCCGGCGGCCGGCGCTCTCGAGCAAT
>JBIKLM010000196.1:0-7849 GCA_044359835.1 Planctomycetota bacterium | reverse complement strand
TCGCGGTTCTCGCGCAGGAAGGCGCTGGCCCGGCGCACCAGCGCGTCCGGATCGCGCTTGGCGTCCAGCTTGAACAGCACGCTGGGCAGGGTCAGGCGAGCGCGCAGGATCGACCAGGCAGAATCGAGGTCCACCCGCGGATGCCCCATCATCAGCTCGACGTAGCTGTCGAAACCCTGGGAGAAGCCCGAGCCGTGGGACAGGGCGCCGGTCATGAAGGCGCCGGCCGCGCTGTCTCCGGCCTCCAGGGGAGTGCCGTCGGCCCGTGTGGCAGCCTTGAACAGCTGTGGCAGGGTGAAGCTCGGTTCCAGGGCCACTCCGGGGGCCATCTTGAGCAGGCCGTGCCGCCGCGGGTACTTGCCCGTGAACCAGGATCCGAAGCTCGTCCAGGTGTACGGTGCCTGTACCCGGGCGTCTTCGAACAACACGCCGCCCTGGGCCAGGCCATCGAGCACGGGGCTCGCGCCCAGTCCATTGCCATAGCAGCCCAGCCGATCCGCCCGCAGGGCGTCGACCACCACGAACAGCACGTTGGGCAGGTCCTGGTTGCGGGCATTCAAGACCCCGCGCGCCGCCACAAGCCGGCCTTCGCCGTAGGCCTGCAAAGCCCCCGCCAGGGCCACCAGCAAGGCCGGCAGGGCTAGCCAGCGGACGCGTCCAGGCCTGGCGATGGCGCGCGCCAGGGGCCAGGTGGCGATCGATGCGGCGGCGATCAGCCCGGCCAGCAGGGCCAGGCGCCGCGGATTGCTGATCGGCAAGCCGGGGAACAGCTGCTCCCGCGTCCACCAAAAGCCCAGGCCGGCGGCGCACCCGGCGGCGGCGGCCCAGGTGCCCAGGAAGCCGCCGCGCCGGCCGCCGAGCAAGCCGAACAGCAACCCGACCGGCAGCAGGTAGACGCTGTAGAGGGCCACCGCGGCCGCCGCGCAAGGCAGCCAGGCGGCCAGCTTCAAGGGCGTCTGGGCGGTGTGGGCCTGGGAGGGCAGGGAGCGCAGCTCGAACAGGGCCCGGCCCGCATCCAGGAGACCTACGACCAAGGCCACGCACAGGGCCCCAGCGAGGGCCGTCCCGAGGCTAGCGAGCCGGCCGGGCGGGGTCGTCGGGGGGGCATGCATGGGATCCGGCCGGCCACGAAATGTACCCGATCCCCCCGGGCCCCGGCCGCCTCACGGCCAGCGGTAGGCCGCTGCGAAGGCGTCCGTGGGAGGCCCGCCGCCTGCGGGGCCCACGACCCCCGCAGGTCGGCGATAGACGAGCCCCCGCGCGCGGCCCGGCGAAAGCAGGCGTTCTTCGACCTCCAAGCCGGCGCGGCCGATCCGGAACAGGCGCCGGAACGACGAGCCCTCGACCGCGGTCCCATCGCGATGGCACAGGCGGCCGTGGATCTCGAGCGCGTCTTGACCGAGCAGGCGCAGGTCCGGTCGCCGCTCGAAGGCGCTCGACACCAGGCTGGAAGCGGGTTCCAGGACGCCCCGGGAAAAGACGTCCCAGGGAGCCGCCAGGGCCGCCGCGGGACGGCCTCCGCGCCAATGGGCCCGGGCGAGCCAGAGCGAGAAGCGCAGTTCGCTCGCGCCGCTGTGCCAGCCGCGCCGCGGCGCCCACCCGCCGGCTCGTCCGATCCACTCGCCCGCAAGCCCCGCGGGCCGGTTGCTCTGCGCCGCAAAGGGGCGGCGATCGGGCGAGCCGGAATGAATCCGCCCCTGCTCGTCCAGGCGCACCAGACGCACCAGGCCCGCCCCGCGCGGACCGCCGTGGTGCAGGTTGCCCGCCGGCCGGGCCCCGCGCAGGAACGCGCACAGGCGCTGGTTGCGCAACACGGCCAGCCCGGCCTGGGGCGCCCACCAGGCCTCGCCGGGAGCCTGCGAACGGGGACCGATCGCCTGGGGCGGCCAGCCGCAGGAACCGCTCCTCTGCGCCGCGCGCTCCAGGTCGGGCAGGGCCCGGGCGATCCAACAGGCGTGCGCCGCCCAGAACAGCGGGCACTGATAGCTGCGTCGGCGCCCCGGCGCCGGATGGTGGCTCCGCGGTTCGCCGTCGGGCCCGAGATGTTCGGCCCAGGCGCCGTAGGAGCACAACGCCAGATCCCCGAGCTGCGGCAGGCCGAACAGGCTCGCGCCGCGGGCCAGGGCGTGCACATCGAAGACGTGGCTGGCGACCTCGTACTCGGCGCCCCAGTACCAGGGTTTCGCTTCGACCAGGCCGGGCTTGATCCCGTCCGGCCCGATCAGATGGGCCAGGTAATCGAGTCCGCGCAAGAGCGGCGCGGCGAAGGGCTCCCGGCGCGGATCGAGGCCCAGGACCTCGAGCGAGTGCAGCAGGAAGCCGGTGACACGCGACTGATAGAAGCAGGACACGTCGGCCGCGCCGGGGTGGCCCGCGCCCCATTCGAGCGGATGGTAGGGATAGCTGCCGTCCTGGTTCTGGATCGCCTCCAGGACCCCCACCGCTTCGATGCCCGCCCGCGACAGCTCCTCCGCCGGCTCCAGGGCATGGGCCCCCGCCAGGCCGGTCAGGCCCCAGGCGCGCTGGGCGGGGATGCCCTTGTCGAGCACGGCGTAGCGCAGGTACGAGCGCGCATGCAGCAGGCTGGCCGCCTTGAACTCGGCGGCCAGCTGGGCCGGCAGGCGCTCGCCGGCGATGGCCACCAGGGTCGCCAGGGCGTCCGCGCAGGCGCCCCCATCGATCACGCTGTTGGAGCAGTTGAAGGGATCGTGGCGACCGGGCCGGAAGGTGAAGCACTCGCTCTGGCCCTCGCGCTCGAGGCGCGCCACCAAACGGCGCCCCTGGGCCACGGCCCGCTCCAACCAAACCTCGCCGCGCCCCTGGGCCCACAGATGGGCGAACAGGATCAGGGCGCAGGCGCTCTTGCCGGTGTGTTCCAGGCGGTGCTCGGGGCAGATCAGGCGGCCGTCCCCATCGGCCAGGCGCCAGAGCCAGGACGCGCAGCGCTCGAGGGGCTCGCAGAGCTCCAACCGCACCGCGCCGACCTCGGGGCGCAGCGCTCGAAGACCGGCGGAGCTCATGAGCGCAGGAATTCGCGCAGCGCCGCCCGCACCGGCGCGACCTCCTGGGCCGGCTCGCCGCGCTGGCGCGCGCGCCGCTGAGCCCAGGCGAAATCGAGAAAACTCAGCACCACGCAGGTTTTGAGCCACAGGCCCGCCAGGCGTCCGTGGTGCTTGCGATAATAGACCAGCCGATTGCGCTGGTATTCGGGCACGAAGGCGGCGAACTTCTTGGTGCTGGCCCCCACGTGGTGCACCACGCGGGCCTCCGCCAGGTAGCGCGTGCGCAGCCCGGCCTGCGCCAGTCGCTTCGACAAGTCCACGTCGTTGTAGAATAGCCACAGGCGCTCATCGAACATCCCGACCCGCTCGATGGCCGCGCGGGTCAGCATCAGCACGGCCGCCGGCGGCTGCTCGACGTCCCGGGAGGAGGCATGGTCCCATTCGCGCATGAAATAGCGCCGCAGCTCGAAGCTGTCCGGGAACCAGCGCTCGAAGGGCGTGCCCCAAAAGAGCGGCGTCCACAGGCTCGGGAAGCGGTTGCAGGTGCGCTGGGTGCCGCCGCCCGGATGGATCAGGTGGGCCGCGACGGCTCCGTAAGCGGGGTTCTCGGCCAGGAAGCCGGCCATGCGTTCGATCGCATCCGGGGCCACCTCGGTGTCCGAGTTGAGCAGCAGCACGTAGGGCCCGCGGGCCAAGCGCATGCCCTGGTTGCAACCGATGGCAAAGCCCTCGTTGCGCGCATTGCGAACGAGCTCGACGGCCGGGAACTCGGAAGCGATGCGGTCCGCGGACCCATCGGCGCTGTGGTTGTCGATCACGATCACCTGCCCCGGCGGCGGCTGGCTGGCGAAGACGTGCCGCAGGGCGATGCTGGTCAGCTCCGCGGTGTTCCAGGAGAGCATCACCACGGAGACCTGTCCGGCGTGGCTCATCGCCGGCCTCCCGCCAAGCTGGCCTGCATCTCGTCCACCAGGCGCTGCATCAGGGCTTCGACCTCGTGGCCCTTGGCCACCAAAGCGCGCAGCCGGAGCCCGAGGGCCTGGCGCTGCTCCAGGGGCTGCGCCAGCTGGCGCTCGATCTTCTCCGCCAGGTCCGCGGGGTCCCCGGGCCGGAAGGCCAGATCGCGCGCCGCGGGACCGAGCTCGGTCAGCAGCGCCGGGATCGACTCGTTGCACGACAGCACCACCCGCCCGCTGGCCCAGGCCTCGAGCACGACCTTGTCGACGCTGCCGGTGTGGCTGGCGTTGATCACCAGCTGGGCCTGGCGATAGCTGGCGGGGATCTCGAGGTAGGGCGCCGCGCCGCGCAGATGCACCCGCTCGCCGAGGCCCTCGCTGGCGATCCGCCGCCGCACCTGCTCCGCATAGGCGCCATCGCCCGGGGCCAGGCCGCCGCCGACCAGCTCGAGCTCCAGGTCCCGGCCGCCGCGCACCAGCAAGCCCAGGGCCGCCACCGCCGTCAGCGGATCCTTGGCCGGGGTCATGCGCCCCACGGAGAGCAGCCGCGGGCGCCCCGGCGGCAGGGGCGCGGGCAGGAAGTGCTGGAGGTCGATGCCATGGCCCGTGACGACTTTCTGGGGGCCTTCGAGCCGCAGGGATTCGGCGCTGGCGGTGAAGACCCGGTCGCAGCGCGGGAAGGCGCGCCGCAGGCGGGCATCGACGCCCTTGTGCGTGTACCACAGGAACAGCCCGGCCCCCGCCCGCCGGGCGGGACCCTCGGCGACCAGGGCGTAGCGCGGAACCATGTGGGCCAGGACCGCGTCGAAGCCATCGCCCCGCAGAGCTTCGTGCAGCACGCGCCGATAGCGCAGATAGCGCCCCACGACCCCGCGGCGCCCGATCTCGCGCCAATCCACGTTGGCGGGCAGCCCGGAGGTATCGCCTACCTCCAGGGCCACCACGCGCAGCTGCTCGACACGCCGCGCCAGGCCTTCGATCCAGCGCGGCACGAAACCGAGCACCGCATCCCGGCGGTCGAGCACCTGGGTCAGGAACAGGAGCTTCACGGCGCCTCCTCGGGACGCCGGGTGGGCTCGCAGCCGACCAAGCCGTGCAGGCCCCGGGCGTAGCCCTCGAGCACGCGCTGGTATTCGAAACCGCTGGCGATCTCGCGGGCGGCGAGGCCCGCGGCGCGCCGCGCCGGCTCGTCCGCCAGCAGCTCGCCGATGCCGTCCGCCAGGCTGGCCGCGTCGAAGCCGACCAGCCGTCCCGCGCGGCCGTCCGCCAGGAGTTCTCCCATCACGCCCACCGGCGTCGACACCACCGGGGTCCCGCAGGCCATGGCCTCCACGGTCACGCGCGGCCCGCCTTCGCAGGTCGAGGCGCACACCAGCACGCGGCTCTGCGCATAGAGCCGCGCCAGGCTGGCGCCCGAATCGATCCAATCCAGGAAGCGCACCCGCTGGCCGAGCCCGGCGGCCTGCACGCGCCGTTCGGTGTCCGCCCGCAGCGGGCCCTTGCCCAGGAACGTGGCCGAGACCGGGCGCCCCTCGCGCTCCAGGCGCGCCAGCGCTTCGACGATGCGCGCCAGGCCCTTGTTGTTGACCATGCGGCCCACATACAGCACGTCCTGCTCGATCGGCAGCGGCTCCGCGGGCGGCCTGAACAGCGCCAGATCGATGTACAGGGAAGGCAACACCAGGATCTGCTCCTTCGGCACCCCCCAGGAGCGCAGCAGCGCCGGCATCTCGCCGGAATTGACCACCCGGAAGGCCCGCGCCCGCGAGCGGGCCCAGCGGATATAGCGCTTGGCCACGGCCCGATCGAAGATCTCGCGCAGGTCGGCGGCCACCGGCACGCCGGGCACGTGGTGGATCTCGGACAGGTACGGCACGCCGCTGCGGCGGCTGAGCCGGGCCGCGGCCAGGCCGTTGTAGAACCAGCCGTAGTCGTGGCTGACGATCAGATCCGGACGGTGTTGGCGGATCAGCTCGAGCCCCTGCTGCTCCAGGAAACGCAGCATGCCGCTGCGCGGGACCTCCGCGGGGTGGAAGAACACCCGGCCGTAGATCGAGCGCACCGTGACCGGGCGATCGGGCCGCGGGCAGAGCACGTCGATGCGCTCGAACCAGCGCGAAAACTCGCGCTGCATGGCATGGAACGGCCCCTTTTCGCCGACCGGAGTCTGGCGATCGCCGGAGAGCATCAGGAGCTTCAGGGATCGGGCGACCTCGGCGCGGAGGGGACGTCGGGGGGGCGGGGCGGGAGGGGCGGGGCCAGCACGGTCTCAGAGCCGGTCCGGAGAGGCATTTGACCCTCTGCGAGCAGCCGGCGGTAGAGCCGCTCGAGCCCATCGACCAGGGCGTCCGCGCCGTGGCGCTCTAGGGCCCGCTCCCGGCCGTTGAGCCCCATGCGCCGGCGCTCGGCCGGATCGTCGAGCAGCGCCAGCAGGCCTTCCGCCAAACCGCGCCGCGCGGCCTCTTCCAGCGCCGAGGAGGCCAGCTTGCCGTTCCAGTCCGGCGTGATCAGCTCGGGCACCCCTCCGACCCGCGTGGCCAAGGCCGGCCGGGCGGCGGCCCCCGCTTCGATCAAGGCCACCGGCAGCCCCTCGCTGTGGGAGGCCAGCAGCACCAGGTCCGCCTCGGCGTAGATCGGAGCCGGTTCGCTGCGCGCCCCGAGCAGGTGCACGCGGGCGGCCAGTTCCCCGGGCAGGCGCGCGCGGGCGGCCTCCAGCGCCGGGCGCTCGCTGCCGTCCCCCAGAAAGGCCAGATGGGCCGGGGCCCGTCCGCTGCGGGTCACCTCGGCCAGAGCGAAGGCCTCGAAAGCTAGCCGAGGGCGCTTGACCGGCGCCAAGCGGCCGACCACGAGCACCAACGGGGCGTCGGCCTCGATTCCCAGCTCTGCCCGCAGCGGCCCTGCGGGCGCGCTGCCGGAGCTGGGCAAGGCCGGCAAGCAGGCGAAAGGCTCCAGCTCCAATCCCGGCGGGAGCAGCTCGATCCTTGGGCGCTGGTCGACCCGGAGTCGCACCAGGTCCTCGAGAGTCGCCTGGGAAACGGCCACCAGCCCATCGGTGCGGGTCGCGAGCCGTCGCTCGCAGTGCAGCATCAGCCGGGAAACCGCGCGCGAAAAGTAGTTCTCGAGCACATGCCCGTGGAAGCTGTGCACGCGGCGGGCGCGCGGCACCGCATCGGCCGCCAGCCGCCCGAGCAGGCCGGCCTTGGAGGCGTGGGTGTGCACCAGGTCGGGATCGAGGCGCACCAGCTCGCGGCGCAGCTCGCGCAGCGCCCGCCAATCGCGATCCGGCCTGAGGCCCCTGCCGAGATCCGGCAGCAAGCGCACCCGCAATCCGGCGCGCTCGGCCTGCTCCAGCAGGTCGCCCTCCCCCGCCTCCGACCTTCCGACGAACAGGGTCACCTCGATCCCCCGCGCGTTGAGTCGCGGATCGGCCGCCAGCACCTGGCGAGCCGGGCCTCCCAGGTTGAAGCGGGTCAAGATGCGAGCAACGCGCATGGGCAGAGCCTAACGACCCGCCTGCCGCGGTCCCTGGGCTCGGCCCGCGCCGCCGCCCTGGAGGCCTGCCCGGCCTCCACGGGTTTCGCGCCGATCGGGCCGGGCTCCGGGCTGCATGCCAGCCCCGTTCAGCCCCGCCGGCGGTCTGGAGCCTCGTCCAGGCCCCGCCCGCGCTCGGCGCGGGCCCCGGCGCCAGCAGGCTCGAGAAAAAAACCAAGCGCAGCGAGCATCCCAGTCTCCGCTGGCCGCCGGAAACGGCCTGAAGTCCTCTGACGGGCGGCTCTGACGGCTAGGGGGTGGCCCCAGCCGATGTGCTTTCAGCCGGTCAGAGGCTGGGAAAAAAATCGGCGCGCAGCGACGATCCCAGCCTCTGCGGCCGCCGGATGGCGGCCCAAAGGC
>JBIKLM010000195.1:0-7857 GCA_044359835.1 Planctomycetota bacterium | reverse complement strand
GCGGGCACCGGATTCGGGTACGGGACCGTCCGCCGACGAGGGACCGGGGCCAGGGGGCTAGCGGCGACGCCAGGCCGGTGGGCGGCGGTCGGCGAGCCTGCGACGCCGATCCCGGCCGCGGCCGGGCTCGCAGGCCTGCTCCGGAGCCGCCCCGTGGGTTCCCCGGGCCCGCCAGCTATCCTGGCCGCGCCATGTTCGAAAGCTTGACCAATCGCCTGAAGGGGGCCTTCGGGCTGTTCCGCGGCCAGACGGAGCTGACCGAGGCCAACATCGAAGAGGGCCTCTCCAAGGTGCGCCAGGCCCTGCTCGAGGCCGACGTGCACTTCCAGGTCAGCCGCGACTTCATCGAGAAGGTCCGCGCCCGCGCCCTGGGCCAGGAGCGCCTCAGCGACCGCACGATTTCGCCCTCCGATCAGTTCATCCACGCGGTCCATCGCGAGCTGGTCGAGCTGATGGGGCCCGAGGACGCGCGGCTCGAGTTCCGCAAGGACGGCCCGACGGTGATTTTGATGGCCGGCCTGCAGGGCGCCGGCAAGACCACGACCTGCGGCAAGCTGGCCCGGCACCTCAAGACCAAGCACCAAAAGCGCGTGCTGATGGTGGCCGCGGACGTCAAACGGCCGGCCGCGGTCGAGCAGCTCAAGGTGCTCGGCCAGCGCCTGTCCGTGCCCGTGTTCCACGAGCCGGGGCTGAGCCCGCCCGAGCTGTGCGCGCGCGGCCTGGCCCACGCGCGCCAAAGCGGCGCCGACGTGGTGTTGCTGGACACCGCCGGCCGCTTGCACGTCGACGAGGCCCTGATGCAGGAGGTGGCCGAGATCGCCGCCCGCACCCGGCCCGATGCGCAGATCCTGGTGGTCGATGCGATGGCCGGCCAGGACGCCCTGCGCTCCGCCAAGGCCTTCCACGAGCGTTTGCGCCTGACCGGCGTGATCCTGACCAAGTTCGACGGCGACGCCCGCGGCGGTGCGGCCCTGTCGCTCAAGGCGGTCACGGGCTGCCCGATCCTGTTCGTGGGCACCGGCGAAAAGCCGGAGGATCTCGATCCCTTCAGCGCCGAGCGCATCGCCGGGCGCATCCTCGGGATGGGCGACGTGGTCGGGCTGGTGGAAGCCGCCTCGGAACGCATCGACGAGAAGGAGGCCCAGGCGCAGTTCGAGAAGATGGTGATGGGCAGCTTCACCATCGAGGACATGCTGGCGCAGCTGCGCATGATCCAGCGCCTCGGCCCGCTCAAGAAGGTGCTCGGCATGCTGCCGGGCGTCGGCGACCAGCTCGACAAGCTGGACGTGGACGACAAGCACCTGAGGCGCATCGAGGCCCTGTGCACCTCGATGACGCCGCGCGAGCGTTTGCAGCCCGAGATCATCGACATGAGCCGCCGCCAGCGCATCGCCAAGGGCTCCGGGCAGGACGTGAGTGCGGTCAGCACCCTGCTCAAGCAGCACCGCACCATGCAGGGGCTGATGAAGCAGATGGGCAAGCTCGGCCTGGGTCCGGGGGGCAAAGAAAAGCGCGAGCTGCTCGAGTCCCTCTCGCCCACGGGGGCCCTGGAAGCCGAGCTGCCCGGCGAAGGCCTGCTGGGCAAGCTCGGGGCCACCACGCGCGGCATCGGCAACGCCGCCAAGGGCCTGGGCTCCATGTTCGGCCTGGGGGGCGGCCTGCCGGGCGGACTGGGCGGTGGCCTGCCCGGGGCCGGCTTCGATCCGAGCAGCTTGATGGGGGGCGCGCCGCCGGTGCGCAAAGGCCCCTCCGAAAAAGACCGCGCCAAGAAGAAGGCCGAGGCCAAGGCGCGCAAGAAGAACCGCAAAAAGCGCTGACCGGACGGGAAGGAATCGACTCGGGCTGTGCCGAGCGATGCGACCAGGCCAGCGGATGCCTGGGGGGCCGCCCCCCCCGGCGGCCAGAGTGGCTGAGCTGCGATCCTCCCGGGCGGCGCCGAAGCCGCAGCACCAGACGGACCGCCAGCCAGTGGGGCCCCGGAGGGCCGCCGCGGAGGCGGAGAGCCTTGCGGCGCGCCGATTGGCTTTCCGTCGATGGCCGGTTGCCGCAACCCGGGGTCGGGCCGCCGGGGTGGGGGGCATCCCCGTTGCGGGAGGAGGCGGGGGCGGGCGAAGCCGGTGCCGGTCTACGGGGGCGACCGCTGGACGCGGGTTCCGGGGGGGCTCGCCCCGGAGCCTGCCCGATGGGTCCCGGGCTCCGGGCGGGAGGCGGGGCACCCGGGTCTCGAGTCGCGGCCGCCCTTGTGGGCGCCCGTCCCGGCCGTTAACCTCCTCGCCCCCCGGCCGGGCCTTGCCCGGTCAGACCCCCTGCTTTCGCCCTGGACGCGTTCCAGGTCCCCTGGGCCGGTTCGGTGGGCGCGCGTCGCCTGCCCCGGTTCGAGCGGCGGAGCCCTAGGCGCTCTCCGGCCCCCGCGGCCAGCGAGTCCCCAAGGCTTCGGTGCGAAGGTTCGCCCGGCGTCCGGGTCAGCCCCGTGCTGCCCGGTGCCCCGCAGCCCGGCCCCGTCGGAGCCTTGCGCTCTGCCTGGACGGTCCGTGGACCGCGACAACGAGGGAAGGTCGTCCTGGCTCCGCCGCTGGCGGCCGGACGACAGCGTGGGCCCGTCGCCGGGCAGCCCCTGAGCTGCCTAGCCCAGCGCCCGTTCCACACCCGCCCATCCCGAGCTCCACTCCGCTCCTCCCGCGGCGCTCCGCGCCACCTCCGCATGTCCGTCGTCATCCGCCTCAAGCGCCACGGCCGGCGCAACTTCCCGACCTACCGCTTCTCCGTGGCCTACAAGTACCGGCCGCGCGATGGGCGCACCCTGGAACAGCTGGGCTTCTACAACCCGCGCCACCCGCGCCAGGCCGAGCAGGTCTCCCTCGACGTGGAGCGCGCCCGCCTCTGGCTGACCCGCGGCGCCCTGCCGAGCCACACGGTCCAGAAGCTGTTCGAAAAGCACGGCGTCTTCGAAGGTTTCTCCCTGGGCACCAAGAAGCGCGTGCGCACCGGCCGCGACGTGGAGACCAAGACCCGCGCCGCCCGCGACGCCCGCAAGTCGGCATCCCTCGAAGCCAAGGCCGCACGCCGAGCCGCTCGG
Source organism: Planctomycetota bacterium (assembly GCA_044359835.1). GTDB lineage: Bacteria > Planctomycetota > UBA1135 > UBA1135 > JBIKLM01. The sequence goes on along the minus strand of JBIKLM010000195.1, from coordinate 4,781 downwards.
GTCTCCGCCAAGAAGGCCGCCGCGCCCGCCGCCGAAGCCAAGGCGTGACGGTTCCTTGAGCGCGGATCGGCTCGGGCTCGACCTCAGCCGATCCGAGGCTTGCCCGCCGGCCCTCCGGACTCCGCCTTCCGCGAGCGCAGCCTCCCCGTCCGGACTCCCGCGGAGGCCACCGCCCCCGGGACGTTCCCCGGGCGTTCCAACCGCCCGCTCCAGGATGCCCCGTTCGAGGGGGAACTTGGCGCTGCGGTCCGCAGGCCATCCGTCGCTAGCCGGCAAGTGCGGCCCTGCGTGGCGGCAGTCCCTTGGCCTGCGAAGGGGCGACGCCCGGATCCGGTTGCGCGCTCGGCCCCCGTCGTCGCCTGCGGCGCACGTGATTGCCGGCATTCGGAGCGGCGCCCCACGTCCCGCCGGCTGACAAAGTTTCACGGGCCACCCCTCGGGCGGCCCGCCTCCGCCGCCGGCGCGCACTCGCCGCCGAGCCCGGTCCACGCTGCGACATCCCGTGAGCAAGAAACAAGATCCGATCGCACAACTGCTGGCCGCCTACAAGCCCAGCATCCCCATGCCTGCCAGCGCTCCGACCGGCGTGCCCCTGGTCGACGTGGCGGTCAAGCTGGTGCTGCTGCGACGCCTTCCGGAGGCCGAGTGCGACGCGATCTTGGCGGCGCTGCACGCTGCCTACGCCGATTGGAATGAGCTGCGCGTCTCGCAGCCCCAGGAGGTGCTGCAACACTTCCCCGGGGTGGCCGGGGGCGACCGCCAGCGCCTGCGCGAGCTCTACCCGGCGGCGATCGACCTGCGCGAGAGCCTGCAGGAGATCTTCCAGTACACCCACGGCCTGGACCTCGAGTTCCTGCGCCAGGACGTTTCCGAGGGCGCGAAGGCCCTGGCCAGCTGCCGGTTGCTCGGGGCTTCCGGGGCGGGGTACCTGCTCTGGCTGGCCAGCGATGGCAAGGTGCCGATCAGTTTGGTGCTGGCCCGGGCCCTCGACCGGCTCGAGCTGATCCCGCGCACGTCGTCGCTCAAGAAGGCGGAAGCCGCGATCCTGCCCCTGATCCCCAAGGGCAAGGAGCTCGAGTTCACCCTGTTCTTCCACGAGGTCGGCGACACCTGGAGCGAAGAGGACCTCAGCATCTTCGATCGCTTCCCGGCCCTGCGCGACCTGAGCGCCGGCAAGAAGCTGTACGAGGAGCGCCTGCAGGCCAAGGCCCGCGCCGAAGCCGCGCAGAAGCGCGAGGACGAGCGCCGCGCCAAGGAAGAAGAGAAGGAACGCAAGCGCCAGGAGCTGATCGACAAGAAGCGCCAGGTCGAAGAGGAACGCCTCGCCAAGAAGCGCGCCCTGGCCGAAGAGAAGGTCCGCAAGCAGCAGGAGCTAGAGGCGGCGCGGCAGCGCAAGAAGCAGGAGGTCGAGGCCGCGCGCCTCAAGGCCATCGCGGACCGCGAAGCCAAGCGCAAGGCCGAGGCCGAAGCCAAGGCCAAAGCGCTGAAGGCCGCCGCGGAAGCCAAGGAATTGGCCAAGAAGAAGGCCGCCGAGAAGGCCGCTGCGGACAAGGCCAAGGCCCAGGCCGCCAAGGAAGCTGCGCTCAAGAAGGCGGCCGAGAAGAAGGCTGCCGAGCTGGCCAAGCAGAAGGCGGCCAAGGAGGCCGCGGCCAAGGCCCTGGCGGACAAGAAGGCCGCCGAGGCCAAGAAGGCGGCCGAGAAGAAGGCCGCCGAGCTGGCCAAGCAGAAGGCGGCCAAGGAGGCTGCGGCCAAGGCGGCCGCGGAGAAGAAGGCCGCCGAGGCCAAGAAGGCGGCCGAGAAGAAGGCCGCCGAGCTGGCTAAGCAGAAGGCGGCCAAGGAGGCTGCGGCCAAGGCGGCCGCGGAGAAGAAGGCTGCCGAGGCCAAGAAAGCGGCCGAGAAGAAGGCCGCCGAGCTGGCGCGCAAGGAGGCCGAGAAGAAGGCCGCCGCCCAGGCCCAGGCCAAGGCCAAACCCAAGGAGCCCGCGGCCAAGCCCAAGGTCAGCGAAGCCAAGAAGCCCAAGCCGACCGAAAAGAAGGTCCCGGCCAAGAAGCCTGCCTCCGCCCCGGCGGCCAAGAAGCCGGCGGCGGCCAAGAAGCCGGCTCCGAAGCCGGCCGCCAAGCCGGCGCCCAAGAAAGCCTCCGGTGCGGCCAAGGGCGGTGCCGCCAAAGGCCGCTGAAGCGCTCGCCGCGCGGCTCGGGCCACACCCGAGCCGCGCAGCGAGAGCTTGGTCGTGGTCGTTCGGGGTGGCTGTTGTCGGCGGGGGCAACCAGAGGCGAGGCCGCGCAGCTCCTGCGCCTGGAAACGAATCGAGGGGCTTCCCCGGGGTCGTCCGCTGCACGCTGGACTGGCCTTCGCCTATGGAGCTTCAGGGTCTCGGCGGGCCCCGTCGCCAAGCCTGTGCCCGAGCGAGGGCTGCCCTGCGCGGACCCGTTCCAGGCACGATTTCCCGAAGCGTCTGTTGCGAGTCCGGCCGCTCATCGGCCAGGCAGGCCTGGGCCGGTTGTGATCTCCGCGGGCCTTTCGGGCACGGAAGGTCGCTGGAGAGAGCGCGATGGGCGCGGAAGCGGGGCTTCGGGCGCGGCGCGGTCCCCTGGGCCCATGGCCGCACGCTGTGGCCGCCGGCGGAGCTAACTTGGTGTCGATGAGCCGCGCGCCCGAGTCCAACCGGCCCAGGCTGATCCTGGCCTCGGCCTCGCCGCGTCGGATGGACATCCTGACCGCGGCCGGGCTGCGCTTCGAGGTGCAGCCCAGCCATGTGGAAGAGGACTTCGATCCGCGCTTGCCGCCCGAGTCGGCCGGTCCGGAGCTGGCGGCGCGCAAGGCGCGGGCCATCGCCGGGCGCCATGCGGGCGCCGACGCCTTCGTGATCGCGGCGGACACCCTGGTGGCCCTCGATCCGCGGGAGCCGGGCGGCCCCTGGCGCTACCTGGGCAAGCCGCTGGATGCCGAGGAGGCGCGCCGATTCCTGGGTGCGCTCTCGGGGACGCGCCATCGGGTCCTGACCGGGGTCGCCGTGCAGCGCTGCCGGGATGGCGCGCTGTTCGTCGACCACGCCCAGACCTGGGTGCACATGCGCGCGCTGACGCCGGCCGAGATCGAGGCCTACGTGGAGAGCCGTGAGTGGTGTGGCAAGGCCGGGGGCTATGCGATCCAGGAGAGCGCCGATGCCTTCGTGACCGGGCTCGAGGGCGACTTCGACACGGTGGTGGGGTTGCCGCTGGCCTTGACCCTCAGGCTGCTGGACACCGCCGGGGCCGGGCGATGGCCCGGGGGCACGCCGTGAGCCTGCACAGCGCTCTGCGCGGCGAACTCGGCCGGCGCGCCAAGCGTTTCGCCGAGCTGACCGACCGTCTGGGGGATCCTGCGGTGGCCGCCCAGCGCAGCTATCCGGCGTTGCTGCGCGAGCGCGGCCTGCTCGAGCGCTGCCATCAGCTGGAGCTCGAGCTGGCGGCCTTGGAGCGGGCCCGGGACGAGGCCCAAGAGCTCTTGAACGAGCGCGGGCTGGAGGCCGAGCTGCGCGAGCTGGCGCGCAAGGAACTCGAGGACCTGGCGCTGCGGGAGCGGCAGCTCGAGGAGGCGATCAAGGCGGAGCTGGTGCGCGACGAGGACCTGCTGCGCACGCGGGTGATCCTCGAAATCCGCGCCGGCACCGGCGGCGACGAGGCCACGCTGTTCGCCAAGGACCTGTACGAGATGTACGCGCGCTTCGTGGATGCACAGGGCTGGCGGCGCGAGCTGATCGACGTATCGCCGTCCGAGGTGGGGGGCTACAAGGAGGTGATCCTGGCCATCGAGGGCGAGGGCGTTTGGAATCTCCTGCGCTTCGAGTCCGGCGGGCACCGGGTCCAGCGCGTGCCGGCCACCGAAGCCCAGGGCCGCATCCATACCTCCGCGGCCACGGTGGCGGTGCTGCCGGAGGCTGAGGAGGTCGAGCTGGTTCTGCGCGACGAGGACCTGCGCATCGACACGATGCGCGCGGGAGGCCCCGGCGGGCAGTCGGTCAACACGACCTCCTCGGCCGTGCGCATCACGCACCTGCCGAGCGGCACGGTGGTCATCTGCCAGGACGAGAAGTCCCAGCTCAAGAACAAGATCAAGGCCATGCGGGTGCTGCGCGCGCGGCTCTTCGAGGCCGAGCGCGAGCGCCTCGACCGGGAGCGTGCGGCCACGCGGCGCGGGCTGGTGGGGTCCGGAGATCGGAGCCAGCGCGTGCGCACCTACAACTTCCCGCAGAACCGGGTCAGCGACCATCGCCTGGACCACAACCACAATCTGGAGCAGGTCATCGTCGGGCGCCTGGGCCCGCTGCTCGACGGGCTGGTGGCGCTCGATCGCGAGCAGCGCTTGGCGCAATTGTGAGCGGCAGCGGAGCCCGCCGGCCTGCGCAAGCGCTGCGCGCTGCTTAGACGGCCACGCGCAGCGGTCCGGGCCCGATTCACGGTCGATTCGGAGTCGATTCGCGCTGGCCCGCGAGCCTCCACGGGGCGTCGTCGGGGGCGGAGGAGCTGCCAGGAGCTGACCGGCCCCGGGCCCGGGCCGCCGCTGCCGCCTCGATCCCCGGGGCGATCGCTGGGGCCAAAAGTCGCGACCTTCTGTTGGGGCTCGATGATTGTGCGGGGCCTCGAGGCGGCTGCTGCCGGGCGGGTCTCCGGGATCGCGGCGGCTCGCTTTTCGGGCGCGCCGGGACCTTCGGGGTGAGGCAACGCCCGGCGGACGGATCGGAATGCCAGGTCCCCCGGCCGATCCCACCGACAGGGCCCCGGAACGATGGGCGGGCCGGG
>JBIKLM010000010.1:0-25577 GCA_044359835.1 Planctomycetota bacterium | reverse complement strand
TGCAGGCGCTGGCCGAGCTCGGCGAGCACGGCCTCCAGGTTGGCGCGGCTCAAGGGCTGGCTCAGCACCTGGCCGATCAGGTCCGCGAGGCGCGTCTTCGAGAGCGCCTCGGGGCTGGCGAAGAGCAGCGCCGCGGCCGATTGCACCGCCGCTTCGAAGGCCTCGCCCTGCAGGGCCGGGGCCGCGGCCGCCGGATCGCCCTCGGCGCCGGAGGGCATCGCGGACTGGGCGTTTTCGGACCCGGGCTCCGCAGGCGATTCCGGTGCGGATTTCAGCGCGGATTCCGCGGAGTCTTCCGCATGGGGTCCGCCTAGGGCCGGCGCCTCGGGGGCTGATCCGTTCGAGGCCTGAGCCGGGGATCCCGCAACGGCGCCCTCGGCCCGAGCCTCCTGCTGGGCCCCGGCCGGGATCGATGATTCGGCCACAGCCGCGAGGTCAGCTTGGGTCGCGGCTTCGGTCTCCAGCGGGGACTGGGCGCTCTCGGCGGTTCGGCTCATGTCGGGGTGGCGGCGCGTGCCGCTCAGAGAGGATCGCCGCGGGCGCGTCCCGGGGCAAGCGCAGCCCGGGGCCAGGCTCCCGGACCGGGCCGGGCCGCGCGGGGCAAAGTCGCCCCCCCTGGCTCCAAAGTCCGCGGTCGCGGGGGGGGGCCGCTGGCCTCCGAGACCGCCGGACAGCGGCCCAAAGGCATCCGACGGCCGGGTCTGACTGCCCGGGCACAGCCCGAGCGATCCTCGCAGAGGCCGTCAGGGCCGGGCCTGGGCCTGCCCCAGGAGGGCGTAGAAGGGCTCGAGTTCGAGCACGTAGCGCCGCTCCATGGCCACCTGCCAGGCGATGTACTCCTCTTCGCTGACCGGCACGTCCGCCAGCGCCGCTTCGACCGCGGGGCCGAGCTCGCGCCAGTTGCCGCTCAGGGGCTCGGGGCGCGCATCGACCCGCAGCAGCAGGGTCGGAGCGCCCTCGGGGTCGCCCGGCAGGCGCAGGGGCCCGCCGATCTCCCCGACCGGCGTCTTGAAGGCCAAGCGCGCCAGAGGCGCCCGATCGTCGCGCACCAGGTAGGCCACGCGGCCCCCGTCGCGGGCGCTCGGATCGCGGGACAGCTCGGAGATCAGCGCCAGGAAGTCCTCGCCCGCGGCCAGGCGCTCCTGCGCCTTTTCGACCGTGGCCTGGTCCGCGACCAGCACGCGGATGTCGACGTGCTCGCTGCACAGGCTGTGGGCGCGCACGACCCGCTCGGTGATCAGCTCGCGCAGGCTGTCCTGCCGCAGGCGGTTCTTGAAGCGCAGCGGCTCGAAACCCAGGCGCTCGCTCAAGAAACGATCCAGGGACTCGCCCTCCGGCACGTTCTTGCGCGCGAATTCGCCCAGCACCTCGGCCGCGCGCCGCTCGAGCAGCCCCGGATCGACCTGCAGGCCGAGGCGGCCGGCCTCCAGGTTGGCCAGCTCGGCGCCGATCGCCAGGTTGAACTGCGAGCGCAGCGCGTCGCCCTCGCGGTAGTAGAGGGCCTGCATCAGCTCGCCCAGGGTCAAGGCGCCGTCGCCGATCCGCGCCAGCACGAACGCCGCCGGATCGGCGGCGGCCGCGGCCGGCGGCGTCGACGCGCCGCTGGCGGCGGGGCCCCCGGCGGGCGCAGCAGCGGCGGGGTCGGAGCCGGCGGCAGCGGCACCAGCGGCGGCAGCGGCACCAGCAGAAGGGGCCACAGCAGCCGCTTCGGAGGCGGGCACGGCGGGGGCTCCGCCGGCCGGCGCGGCTTCGGAGCTGAGGCGCGCGAAGGTCGGTGTCGGGGGCGTGCTGGCGCAGGCCCACAAGCAGGAGAGCGCCAGCAGCGGCAGCGACGCGCGCAGGGCGGCGGACGGGGAGGGGCGCATGGAATTCAACGGAAGCTGATCCGGCGGCGCACGCCGACCCCATTGCAGCCGGGGTCCTTGAGCAGCAGCCGCCGCGAGCCGCCGGCGCCGATCTGCAGGACCTCGATGAAGCCCGTGCCGGCACAATCGGCGTGGGCCATCAGCGTGACCGAACGCAGCTCGAAAACCTTGCCGAATTCGGCGTAGTAGGCCTGGATCCACTGGGAGCGGTTGGCCAGCGTCCAGGTCTTCCAGAATTCGGCCGGGTCGGGGCCCTCCTCGTCATCGCGGCCCTGGGTCTGGCTCTGCTGGTTGCGCTGGTAGCGCTCGATGCGCTCGAGCAGATCCGCGCGCTCCTGCTCGCGCTGGCTCTCCTCGTCCTCGGGCTGCTCCTGCTCGACCTTGCCGGCCTTGGCGGCTTCGGCCCCGAGCAGCCAGGTGCCATCGCCGTAGCTGACCGTGCGCACGCTGTGGGGCCGGCGTTTGTCGAAGGCCGCGCGCACGGCGCTGTCCTCCAGGTCCGGCTGCAGCTTGCGCGCGTCGCTGGTCACCGCGGCGACGACCTTCTGGGGAAATTCTTCGTCCAGGGCCTCGCGCAGCTTGGTGAAGTCTTCCTCGCGGGCGTATTCGCGCGAGAGCCGCGCTGCCCAGTAATACCAGCGATCGGCGACCAGCCGGGAAACCGCCTGATCGCGATCCTTGAGGATGCGCTTGCCCAGCAAGCTGGCATCCTCGAGCAGCGGGCTCTTCGGGTAGGTCTTGGCGAAATCCGCCAGGCCATCGAGGGCGGTGACGAAGTCGCCGCGCTGGGCGCTGCGCTCGAGCTCGTCGAGCCGATCCGCTTGGCCCTGGGCCTCGGCGCGCACGCGGGCGCGTTCGAGCGCCACGTCGAGCTGGGTCCGGTCGAGCCCGGCCGCTTCGAGGGTTTCGAGCGCCGCGGGCTGGCTGCCCGCCAGGGCCAGCAGCCGTCCGTAGCCTTCGAAGGCGTGGGCGTAATCGCGGATCTGCTCGCAGAAGCGCGTCAGTTCGAGCTCGGCGGCCGCCAGCACGGCGGGCTCGGCCTCCGGCAGCAGGGCGCTGGCCAGCTCGCTGCGGCGCAGCTCGTAGAGCTCGGCCCGCGTGTACAGCTCGCGGGCCGGCACGCGCGCCGCGGTGATCGCGCCGCCTACGCGGCTCCTCGGCAGCAGGATGATGCCGCTGGCGCGCTTGACCCGCAGGGGATCGGTGCTGCGCGCATCGAGCACGCCGATCAGCTCGCCGCCCTCCGCCAGCGGGATGCGATCCGCGGACAGGGTGTATTCCTCGACGGCCTCCTCGGCGTAGCCCAGGCGCTTGGCCAGGGCCTCGGCGCAGGCCGGTTCGAAGGCGCTCCAGGGCAGCTCGACGCGGCCGCCGTTGTCGGCGCGGGCCAAGACCAGGCGCTGTTCGTCGTGCTCGAGCAGCGCCCCGACCAGCAGATCGCCGCTGCGCAGCTCGAACAGCTCGAGCGCCTCGGGGCGCGCCAGCACGGGCAGATTGGGGGCTTGCAGCAGGGCCAGGAAGCGCGGATCGCTGAGGTCCAGGCCGGGCGCCAGCTCGGAGGCCAGCCGCGGATCGAGGCCCAGCTCGATCGCCAGGCGCAGGGCTTCGCCGCCGCTCTCCGGGGCGGGCAGGGCCGGGCCGCCGGCGGGGCTGGACTGGGCCGGGACGCTCCCGGCTTGGGTCGGCAACGTCGCCGGGGTCGGCAGCAGAGCCAGCAGCGGGGCCATGGTGAGCCCGCGCAGCAGCGCGGGGCGGCGGGGCGAACGCGACGAAGCAAGCATGGGTTTCCTCTGGTTCGTGGCGCGGATCAAGCGCCGGCGCCGGAGCCGGCTCGGGTGACCGCGCGGCGCAGGCGCTCGGCCAAGGGGATCGTCTGGGGCAGGAGGATGCGCTGGGACAGGCCCCGGTCCTGCCCGCGGCTCTTCCAGCGCACGGTCACCTCGACCGCCCACAGGGGCGGGCCAGGGTACTCGCTGGCGCTGACCGGGGTCGGGCTCGGCAGGGCCTCGAAGGAGAGCCGCGGATGGCCGGGGACCTCCTCGGCGGGCAGGCTCTGGGGCGGCCCGACCTGGCCGCGCTCATCCAGCGGGAACAAGCGGCCGGGCAGGTCGGCCACCAAGCCCTCCAGGGCCTGGGCGGCCTCGGCGGAGAGGCGCGCCTGGGTGACCAGGTTGGCGCCGAAGGTGAACAGGCCGATCAGAGCCGAAAGTCCGATCGCCAGGAGCCCGGCGGCCAGGACGATCTCGATCAGGGTGAAGCCAGCCCGGCCGGGCCGGACGCTCGAGGGCCTGGGTCTCATCGCAGCCAGCGCTCCTTGGCCCAGGGGATGTCGAATTCGCGCGAGACCCGCGCGCCGAACTGGATCGGCGTCTGGACCGGATGCCGCACGGCCCGGGTGCCGCGCTGGGCGCGCGAGACGCGCGCCCGGTTGCCCTCCAGGCCTTCGAGGCGCATCCATTCCTCGCCGAGCAGCAGGAAACTGCCCGGGGGCGGCAGCCGGCCGGGCCGAGCGACCTGGAACTCCGTCGCGCCCGGCTCGATCGGCGCCAGGTTGTGGGTCCGGCGGCGGTGTTCGTCCTCGCGCTCGAGCTCGAATTCGATCTGCAAACGCCGCGGCAGGAAGACCTCGCCGCCGCCGACCCCGGGCAACGCCGGGTGCAGCGCGTTCTCCGGGTCCGCTTCGGCGGACAAGCGCGCCCCGCCGCGCGCGTCCCAGGCCGGCGGCGCCTGTTCGAGCGCCACCCCGGCATTCCAGCCCTGGTCGAGGCGCGTGGTCTGGGCCGCGCACAGGATCTGCATCCACAGCACGCCGCCGCCAAGCTCCTCGTAGGCCTGCCGCGGCAGGCCGCCGGGCCCAAAGGCCTGCGCATCGAACAGCGACAGCCCGCCGTCTTCGAGCGCGCGCTCGAGGCGCACCAGCACGCCATCCCCGCGGCGGCCCGGGGCCCCTTCGACCCGGCGCGGCACGGCCCGCGGCAGCACCGTCCAGCAGACCTCGGCCAGCCCCAGGCTCCGGCCCAGGTCCGCGCCCGCGCCGGAGCCCGGGCGCTCGCCGGGCGGCACCTGCCGCACGAACACCAGGCGTTGCCAGGGCCGGCCGGCTACCCCGTCGCCGTCCACGTCGAAGCGCCGGGTGCTGAGCAGCAGGTCTGAGGCGGCGCCGCTGGCCAAGAGCCCCAGGTCCCGCGCCACGAATTCGAACAGCGCGCTCTCGCGCACGAAGCGCTCGCGCTCCTCGCCGGCGCTGCGCAGCGTGCCGAGGGTGGTGTCGAGCAGCCGCATCAAGACGACCAGCAGCAGGCTGAACAGCCCCATGGCGAGCAGCAGCTCGACCAGCGTGAAGCCGCGTCGCTCGGGGCGGGGGTCCCGGGGCCTCATCGCTCGATCCTCCCCAGCACCCGCGAAGGCGCGCGGTAGGTAGCCCCGAAGCGGATCAGCTCGCAGGTTTCCTTCCAGCCGTGGGACTGGCCCGTCAGCGCGTCGAAGCTGCCCGGGGCGTATTGCACGAACACGCGCCAAGCCGGCGTGCCGCGCTGCACCGGCATCGGCAGGCCGCCGTCGCCGGGGCGGCCGTCGGTGGCCCGCTCGAGCCCCGAGCCACGCTCGGGGGCCGCGTCCCAGGGGATCGAGGGATCGCCGCGAGCGAGCACCAGGAGGCGCGCGGCGCCGGTCGGCCCGGGCTGCGTTTCGAAGAAATAGCGCTCGATGCGCGCCTCGGGCGTGCTGACCTCGAAGGAGAAATAACCGAGCTCGGGCGCATCGGCGCGCTCCGCCCAGCGATCCCAATAGCGGAAGGGCCACAGCACCACGGCGCTGCCCGCCGCGTGGGAGGCGGCCGGGGTCCCGAAGCGGCCGCGCAGCAAGGCCGGCCCGCGGCCGTCGCGGGCGCCCGGCTCGCTCGAGCCGCGCGGCAGGCGCAGCAGGGTGCCCGCGCGCTGGGTGAAGTGCACCAGCTCCTGGTCGATCAGCAGCAGCCCGGAATCAGGGAAACCGCTGGCGTCGGCGATCTGGATTTCGGCGCTGTCGGGATCGAGCGGCGCCGCCAGGTTGCTGACCTCGACCGTCGAGAGGAACTCGATCGGCGTGCCGGCGGGATGGGGCTGGGCCACGGTGCCGAGGGCGCCGCGCCCGCCGGGAGCGATCACCAGCCCGCCGTTCGCCGGGGCCACCGACTGGTAGAGCACCAGCTCTTGGCCCAGGCGCAGCAGGCCGCCGTCCGTGGGCAGGTTCGAGAGCGCCCCGCCGGCGTTGGGCAGGCCCAATTCACCCAGGGCCGTGCGGATTTCGCTGGGCCGCAGGACCCAATCGGTCTCCTCCTCGCCCACCGGCAGGGCCAGCAGCAGCGCAGCGCCCGCGAAACCCTGCCCGGGCAACAGCCCCTGGCCGAAGTCGGTGTGGCCGAAGGTGACCTCGTCGATCACGCTCGGATAACCCGGGAGACTGCCGCCCGCGCGCCCCAGGGAGACGTCCGCGAAGCGCCGCGGCAGCTCGCCGGAGGGGAACTTGCTGAGCCGCGCCACGCCGCGCATCTCGCTCGGATCTTGGCCCGGAGCGCCGGCGGGCACCGGCACGCCGAGCGGCGCCGTCAGGGCCACCCAGCCGAATTGCTGCACCTGGGGCGGCTCCGGCTCGACCAGCCCCACCAGCGGCAGGACCGCAAGCGGCGCCTGGGTCGGGTTCCAATCCCAGCCGTACTCGAGGTGCACCGTGGCGCGGTGCGCGCGGTGCACGCTGCCCGGCACGCCCGGATCGGCCGGCGTGCCGTCCAGCGCGAACACCGGGTCCAAGCGCCCGGGCCAGCCGAAGCTCGGGCCGGCGCCGGTGCCGAAACGCAGCCGCACCACGGGCAACACGAGGGTCTGCGGGGGGTGCGCGTGCGGATAGGTGCCGAGCACACCACGGAACTGGAAGTGGCTCCACAGGGCCCGCGCGTAGGGCTCGTCGGCGAGCTCGTCGATGCCCAGATCCGAGCGCCACAGGGCCCCGGTCGGGCTCTGCTGGGGGGCGCTGGTCGACGCGGAAAGGCCTCTGGGCGCAGCGGCCGCCGGGCGCCGCCCGGCGAGGGCGGCCCGGCGCGGCGCGGCGCTGGCGACGAAGGCCGCGGGTCCGCGGGCCGGAGGAAGCATCGCAGCCGAAGAGGTCGCAACCGAAGGGCCCCGCAGGGCCAAATCGAGACCCAAGCCGCCGCTCGCTCCCCCGCCGCTTGCGCCGCCACCGCTGGCGCCGCCGCCGCTGGCTCCACCGCCGCTAGCGCCACCGCCGCTGGCGCCACCGCCGCTGGCGCCACCGCCGCCCGTGCCGCCGCCGCCCTGGCCGCTGGGGGTGCCGCCCCCCGGGATGCCGCCGGGGGCTTGGCCGCCCCCACCGCCGACGGGCGGCACGCCGCCGCCGCCGCCGCCGCCGCCGTCATCGTCATCATCGTCGTCGTCCGGCTGATTCACGTCGCCGAGACGCTGGACGCCGATGGCGATCAGATACAGCTCCTGCAGGGCCAGCGGGTCGTCGCGCACCAGCTGTCCGTTGACCAGCGTGTCGTAGCGCACCCACTCGGTGGCCTCGGGCTGGTCGAGGCGCGTCAATTGCGCGTGCTCCGGCACCCCGCCGAGCGGCGGCAGCAAGGCGTCCGTGCCGACGCCGTAGGGCAGCGAGATCGGCACCACGATCACGCGCTCGCCGAGGTCCCCGTTGAGCGTCTCGGGGTCGAGCACCCCGCCGCCGTACTCGATCACGAAGGCCTTGGCGGTGTTGCCCGGCCCGAAGGCGCCCGCCAGCTGGTTGGCCAGGTTGGGCAGCTCGGCGGCCAGCACGTTCCACTCCGCAACCTGCAGGCTGTTGCCCGCCACACCGCTGTAGCGCAGCACCTGATAGCCGTAGAGCGGCGAGCCCGCGGCGGTCACCGGCGTCTCGGCCGTGTCCGGCAGGGGGCCGAGCAGGGTCCACACGACGCGGTCCTGCAGCACCAGCGCGTAGCCCCCGTCGGGCGAGAAGCCGCTGGCGGCCTCGTTCGGCGGAGTGGTCAGGTCGCAGGGCGCCAGTTCGAGGGTCTGGGGCGGGTCGATGGCCGGGTCGATGCCAAAGCCCAGCGGCACCACGAAGCCGCCGGGGAACTGCAGGTTGATCTCGGTCCCCAGCTGGCCATTGACGCCGGTCACGCGCGCCGGACGCCACAGGCCCACGCCGCCCGCCAGGGTCCCGCCGCCGCTCGGCAGGTTGCTCTCCAGGGCGTGGCTGTAGCCGTACAGCTCCACGGTCGTGCCCGCGGGGTGGTTCTGGGCCTGCTGGGCGCCCAGATTGGTGATCACGCCGTCCTGGCCGATCACGCACAGGCTGCGCGCGTAGCGGCCCCCGAAGCCGGCCTCGGCGCCCGCCTGCACGTGGGCCGCGTCGAAGCTGCCGGGCCCCGAGACCCGCGCTTCGATCAGCTCGTCGCCGATGCGCAGCACGCAGCGCGGCGGGAACCCCTGGGTCGATTCGACCGGGATCGTGATGCTGTCGCCGGCCAGGGCGCCCGCGAGCCGCGTCAAGCCGGTGCGCTCGATCTTGTAGGTCTGCTGTCCCTGGGCCAGCCCCAGGCCGTCGAGGCGCAGATCCACCTGGCTGGGGCGGTTGCCGCGCACGTCCAGGGCCACGTGCAGCCATTGACCGGCCGTGGGCGACCCGCCGGCGCCGTCCAGCGGCACGCGCAACTCCTGCACCTCGACGAAGGGCGTGTCCGGATGATCGCCGGGCCCGTCCCAGAGCGTGAGCCGCAGCTGGCCGCCCTGCTGGGAGAGGGCCACGCGGTCGCCGTCGAGCGCGCTGGCCGCATCCAGCAAGAGTCCGTCGCCCGCGGCCAGCTTGACCCAGGCCGACAGCGCAAAGGGCCGCACCCAGCCCGAGGGCCCGATCCAGCCGATCCGCGGGTCGTCGAAGGCGTACACCAGGGGCCCGGCGCTGCCCAGGTCGTGGCCCTCGAGGTCGCCCTGCGAGAAGTCGAAGTGCAGCACGCGGCCGGCCCGCTGGCCCTCTTCGTCGAGCCGCGCCGGCGCCGGGCGCACGCCGCCGGCGCCGCCATCGTCCGGGAAGCGGCTGCGGGCCACGGCCGGCGCGCCGGGCTCGCCGCTGCCCTCGAGGTTGAAGTGCACGGGCCGGCGGGCCGGCGTCAAGCCGCCCTTCCAGACGTCGGGCACGGAGACCGGCAGGGGCGCGCTGATCCAATCGGGGGCATCGCCGGTCAGGCGCACGTGCTCCTCGAAATCGATCTGCCGATCCCACAGGGCCAGGAGCTCGGTCTCGGGCACCACCAGCTCGATCTGCTCGCGGCGCAGGCTGGCCCGCGTCAATCCGGAGGGCAGGCCGGCGGCCGCGCGCAGGTCGAAGGCGAAGACCTCGCGCGCCACGAAGGCGAACGGCAGGGTCGAGACCTCCAGGTCCGAGTCGTTGGCGTTGAGCGCGTTGGTGTAGAGCGCCAGCGCGTCCTCGCGCTCCAGGAACACGCCGTCGCCCGGCAGCACCTTGGCGCGCTCGATGGCCTCGCGCAGGTCCTCGCCGGGACGGGCCAGGAGCAGACCGGCGCTGGGCAGCACCAGGCGCTGCAGGAAGTCCTCGAGCCCCGTGTAGGGCCGTCCGACCAACACGCGCTCGGCGAGCTGCTCGGCCTCGCTGCGCGTGATGCGCTCGTTGCGGCCGAACAGCTTGAGGTGCGCGAACAGCGCGGTCAGCACCTCGCCCGAGGCGCTGTTGATGTTGACCGGGCGGCGGGCCTGGACGGCGATCACCGCCGTGAACTCCGGATACTCCCCGCGCACCGGATGCAGGAGCCGCACGCGGCCGTTGTTGGCCGCCAGCACGAGGCCCAGCTCGCGCTGGCCCGCGCCTTCGATCAGCACGGTGGAGCCCGGGTTGAACGTGCGCCACTCGGGCACGTTGAGCTCGCAGGTCCGGCCGCTCTGCAGGGCGTTCAGCACGCGCACGCCGCGCTGCCAGCGCGGGCCGGCGCCGAGCCCGGAGAAGAAGCTGGCGCAGCGATCGAGCTCCCCGAAGCGGCGCTCGAGCTCGAGGCGCGCGCTGCGGGCCGCGGCCTCCTCCGCCGGGCTGTCCGGCGGGGCTTCGGGGCGCGCCGCCCCGACCGACGCGGGGCCCGCTGGGGCCCCCTGCGCTGGCGCGCCGGGGACGGGTTCGGCAACCTCCAGCGGCGGCAGCCCGGCCAGCTCGCGCAGCCGGTCGACCTCCGCGGCGCGCTCATCGGCCCGCTCGATGCGGCGCTCGACTTCGCGCGCTGGCTCCTGGCCGCGCGCGGGCAGCTCCGGCAGGGCCGCCAGGATCTGATCGAGCACGGCGCCGATCGAGAGGCTCTGGGTCTCGCGCAGGCCCTGCTCGAGGCGCCACAGGGCCGGCAGCATGGCTTCGAAGCCGAGCAGCGGCGCCCCGGCGGGCAGGGAGCTCGGCGGCCGCAGGCCGCAGACCGCGTCGGGCTCGGCCAACAGGCCGCGCTCGAGCTCCTCGAGCTGGCTGCCGTTGCGCAGGCGGTAGGAGCTGAGCTCACCGGCCAGCCACAGGTATCCGCTGGGACCGAAGCCCTCGGCGCTGGCCAGCGGCAAGGTCGTGTCGTTGGCGGCGATCGGCTTGGTCAGGTAGCTGGCCACGCCCAGCAGGTTGGCGATCACCTGGGGCGGCGCGCTGTCGAGGTCGATGCGCCCGGCCAGGTCCTCGGCGCGGTGATCGAACCAGGGCGCGCTGCCGTCGCGGGCCGGGTAGGCGCCGGCGCTGAGGTCGATCGGCACCTCGAACTCGTCCAGCCCGTCGTGATCCGGCGTGAGGTCGAAGCCCGGGTAGCTCGCCCACAGGCCGTGCCGCAGGTGCCGCGCGCCGTCCTCGAGGGCCAGCCGCGCCCGGGCCTGGTCGAGCTGGCGCGCCGCGGCCCGATCGGCCTCGCGCGCCGCCCATAGGAACGGCGCCGCCAAGGCGAACAGGGCCAGCAGCACGATCAGCACGGCCAGCAGCGCGAAACCTCGGCGCGGACCGCTCGCGGGGCGGATTCGATCAACCATCGGCGATCCCCCGGCTGGTCAGGAGCAACGGGCGTTCGACGCCGCCGGGCAGGCGCAACGCCAGGGTCAGCGGGCGCTGGCGGGCCTGCTCCAGGGTCCCATCGGGGCCGTAGCTCAGAAGCACGGGTCCGTCCGGGGGCCAGTCCACGCGCTCGGGCAGGTCCAAGCGGTCGGCGGCTTCGAAGGCGTAGAGGGTCAGCTCGTCGATCTGGCCCGGGAAGGGGCGCGGCCGGCCACCCAGGCGCAGGCTGCCTTCGGGGACCTGCACGCGGGCGCCGCCCGCTTCGAGCTCGAGCGCCACCGCAGCGGCTCGCAGGCCGTCGATCCAGAGCTCGAAGCGCTGGCCATCCGCCAGCAGGGTCAAGCTCTGCCAGCGCCCGCGCACGAGCAGCCCGGGCTCGGTCTGGATCGTCCAGTTGCCGGCGGACGCCCCGGCCGCGGGGCCTGCGGCGGCGTCCCTGCGGCCTGCGGCCAGCATGGCCACCAGGCGGTCCTCGGAGTCGAGGCGCAGGGACAGCCCCTCGCCGCAGGTCACGATTTCGCCGCCCTCTTCGCCCGCGAGGCGCAGCTCGAAACGCAGCGCGAAACCGCTGGCGCCGGCCAGCTCGGCGCGCCCGACCAGGTCGAGCTCCGCGCGCCCGTCGAGGGGCGCCGCTTGCAGATCGAGGCCCCGGCCCAAGAAGCCATCTTCGACCAGCTTGGCGCCGCTCAGGGCCAGGCCTTCGCCGGCGGCTTCGAAGTGCCAGCTCTGGCGGGCGCGCGGCAGGTCGATCGAGAGCGAACGCCGATCGGCGGAGAGCCGCGCGTGGGCCGGCAGCTGCTCGGCCAAGGCGGCGCCCTGCATCGACAGGAGCGCGGCGCGCACGCGCTCCGGCGCCGTGTCGCTTTCGAGGTCCATGCCCGCCAGGAGGCCGACCCCGGCGCCCAGCAGCAGCCCGAGCAAGCTGATCACCAGCAAGAGCTCGATCAGCGTGAAGCCGGAGCTGCGGGATTCGCCGCGCCGACCCGCCCCTCCCGTGCTCACGCCGTCGCTGCCCATGCCTCGTTCAGTCGAAGTTGTGGATGTCGTCTTCGCTGCCGAACTCCCCGTCCGGGCCGGCGGAGTGCAGCTGGAACGTCCCGGCGCGCTCGTGACGCTGGGTGGCGCCGTCGATGCTGGCGCGCAGCCGCGACTCGAAGAACTCGCCGTCCTCGCCGGCCGCCAGCAGCACCTGCTCCTGGTCGTAGTCGTCGGCGCGCAGATAGGCGATCGGATTGCCCCAGGCGTCGCCCAGCTCGAACAGCTGGGCGTCGGGGAAGTCGGTCAGGCTGCGCACGGCGCGGTCGCCGTCGGTGTTGATCAGCTCGTCGGTCTCGAGCGCGCCGCCGCCTTCGAAGCCCTTGGACCACAGGGCCACCACCAGGGCCTCGGCCCCCAGGTTGAGCTGGTTGGGCAGCGCGCCCGCCTGGGCGTCGAAGCGGCTGGGCGGGTAGTTGCCGAAGCGGCCCTCGTAGGACTCGAGCAGGGTCGCGAGCTGGGCCAGGCGGCTCTTGGTCAGCTTGGCCTTGACCTGGTCCTCGGAGCCGCGCAGGGCCGGCAGCAGGAACACCGCCAAGAGCCCGATGATCACGATCACCGAGAGCAATTCGATCAGCGTGAACCCGCCCGACGCGGGCCGGCGAGCAGGGCGGGGCCAGCCAGCGGCGCGCTGCGCGGCTTCCAGCCTGCCTGGCCGCCGAACGGCGCCCGCGAAACCTGCGGACGGGCTCCTGAGAGGGCCCGCACGCTGAACGGCCCGATCGTGTCCGTGACCACCGGCGCTGCTCTTCATCGGATTCTCCGCGTGATCTCCACGTCGTCGAGGGTCAGCTCCACCTGCCGGCCGGTCTCGCCTTCGGCGAACACGCCGACCTTGAGCGGGGCGTTGCCGCGCCCGAGCGAGCTGAGCGCCCGCCCGCTGAGCACCGGCACCCCGTCCAGCAGGATGCTGACGGTCTCCTCGCGCCCGGAGCTGATCCGCTCGATGCGCACGTGCACCGGACGGCCGCTGGGGAACGGGAAGTCGACCCGCGAGAGGTCCTGCCAGGTGCTCTCGCCGCGGGTCGCATCCTGCCCGAGCACCTGGATGGTGCCGTCGCGGGCGCGCGCCAGGGCGGCCTTGGCCTGCACCTGCACCCCGCTCGGCCGGCTGACCTCGCGGGCCACGAACAGCCCGGCGCGCACGGTGCTGTTGGCTGCGATCGAGATGTCCGCGTCGAGGGCCACGAACTCGCTGGCCGCGTACTCGCGCCAGAAGCGCACCTCGCCGCTCTGCCGGAAGTTGCCCGCCAGCACCAGCTGGCCCTGGACCAGCTTGGCGGTCGGCCCCGCGGCTTCGTCGACCTGCCAGCCGTTGCCGATGCGCGTGTATTCGAAGCGGTCGCTCCACACGTCCTTGCTGCGATGGTCCTCGATGCGCCCGATCTGCCCGAGGGCCCAGCGCCGCAGGGGATCCTGCTCGCCCAGGGCCCGGCGCGAATCGTCCAAGGCGCGCAGCTGGATCAGCCCCTCCTCGACCGAGCCCAGGCGGTACTCGCACCAGGCCAGCCCGGCGCGGGCTTCGTCGCGCTGGCCATCGAGGGCCAGCGCCGCTTCGAACAGGCTGCGCGCGTCGCGGTAGGCCTGCTCGTAGAGCCGCGCGAAGGCGCGCCGCGCCAGCAGGTCGGAGCGCGCGGCGCCGCGCCGCTCGGCCAGTTCGGCCGCGCGCTCGAAGTAGCGCTCGGCGGAGGCGTAGTCCTCGCTGGCCAGGCACAGCTCGCCGAGCTCCGCCAAGGCGTCCTCGAAGTCCGATTCGCGCGCCAGCGCGGCCTCCAGGTGCGCCCGGGCCCCGGAGAAGTCCTCGCGCAGCCTGAGCAGCCGGCCGCGCTGGTAGAGCACCCAGGGGTCCTCGGGATCGGCCTGCAGCGCGCGCGTGGCGTAGTCGAGCGCCGGGCCGTCCTGCGCGCAGCGCTCCGCCAGGAACGACAGCGCGGCCAGGGGGCGCGCCGTGGCCAGCGGGTCGGCCCGCAGCGCGCTCTCGAGCTCCGCCTTGGCTGCGCCCAGCAGCGCCGCCGGCGTGGCCGTGGCCGTGGCCGTGTCCGACGGGCCGGGCAGGGCGCGCTGATCGAGCAGCCACAGACCGCGGGCCAAGGCCAGCTCGGCGCCGCCCTGATTGCCGGGGGCCGCGCTGGCCAGACCCAGGGCGGCCCCCGCGGCCGCCGAACCCGCCGCGCCGCTGTCCCCAGGCTGGGCGCTGGCAAGGCGCGCACATTCGAGCAAGCCGGCCCGGGCCAGGGCCGAGTCGGGTGCGGTCTGCAGCGCGCCGGCGAAGTTCTCCGCAGCGGCCGCCGGGTCGCCGTCGGCCAGCTCGGCGCGCGCCAGCCACAGGCGCGCTTCGAGGCGCTGCTCGCGGGCTTCCATGGCCGCCGGCGCGTTGGCCAGAGCTTGGCGGAAGGACTCGCGCGCCTCGCCGAAACGCCCCTGGCGGAACAGCAGGCGGCCGAGCGCCAAGTGGGCGCGGAACGCAGCGCGCTCGACGGAGACCGCGCGGCGCAGATTGGCCTCGGCGGCCGGCAGGTCGAGGAAACGGGCCTGCAGCTCGCCCAGGGCCACGAACACGTCCGCCGAGGCGGGATAACGCGCGCACAGGGACTCGATCGCGGCCAGGGCGCCGGCGTAGTCGCGGGCCGCCTCGAGGGTGCGGGCCAGGCCGATCTGGGGCGCCGGATCGAGGGGCTTGGCGGCCTGGGCGCGGCGATAGATGTCCGCGGCGATCTGGGTGGCGCGCGGTACTTCCAGGCGCAGCGCGAGCGCCCGCTCGGCGAGCTCCAGGGCCCCCGCGTAGCTGCCCGGGGTCAGCGGCTCCGGCAGGGCCCGGAAGCGTTGCTCGAGGTCGTTGCCCGGGGTCGCGGCGAAGCCGAATTCGACCAACCGGCCGCGGTCGTAGGCGATGGCCGGCTGGCCGGGGAAGCGCTGCAGCCCGCTGAACGGATCGATCTGCACGAAGCGGATCGGATCGGCGGCGCGGCTCGGCAAGGGCAGCGAAAAGCGGTCGCCGTCGACGATCTGCCCGAACAAGAGTTCGGCCTCGGTGCGCAGCCAGTCGTACTGGGCCCGGAAAGCCTCCTGGGCCTCCAGGCGTTCGGTCGGGTCGAGGTCGGAGAAGCTGTCGGCGCCCGCGAAGGGCGAGCTCAGGGGAGCGACCGGCTCGGTTTCCACGCTGCCCTCGTCGGCGAACAGGTCCGGAAGCTCGAGACGCAGAGCGTCGCGGCCGAGCAGCCGCGCGAAGTCGCGCGGCGCGGGCCCGCGGGACCCGGGCGGAGCCAGCTGCCGCAGGGGCGGCAGCGGCGGGGCTTCGAAGGCCAAGGGGTCGAGGGGCCGGGTGTCCCGGGGCGGCGAGAACAGGCCGCGGGCGCGCGCGGCCTGGGGCGTCGAGCGCGGGGCGCTGTCGGCGCTCGCAGCCGGCCAGGCCGGGGCGGCGAAGCGCTCGAGCACGGCGCCCCCGGAACCCGATCCGCGCTCGCGCCGCGCGCGCTCCTCGCCGCCGCCGCCGTACAGCGTCGCCGCGGCCAGCCCGAGGGCGGCGATGAAGACCAAGCGTTCCTGGCGGATGTCGATGTTCACGGCAGCGTTTCGGTCGGGGCCGGGTCGTAGAGCCGCGCCAGCACCAGGGTCAGCTCGAGGCGCAGCTCGTCGGGCCGATCGCGCTCGGGCGTGGCCTTCAAGCTGTCGATCATCAGGGCCCGCTGGCCCGGCGCCTTCGGCCGCTGGGTGGCGAGCAGCGTGGCGAGCACGGCGGCGTTGTCGCCCGAGAGGCGCAGGTCGACGTGCGTGCGCTCGAGGGCGCCTTCGCCGCGCCGGCCATACAGGCCCGGATCCAAGCGGATCTTGAGCTTGTCGAGCCGCGCGATGCCCGCCTCGATGCCGGCCTCCGCCACGCGCTCGATGGCGTCCAGGGCCTCCAGCGTGCGCCCGATCTCCTCGGGCCGGGTGGGCGAGATCTCGGGCAGCCCCAGGCCGGGCTCGATTTCGACGTCGGCGCGGCTGGCGCGCTGCAGCAGCTCCTCGCGCACCCGGGCGACGCTGGAGAGGTAGCTGGCCGGGGTCGGTTTGGCGATCGCCGCGGCCAGCTCGGGCCCCGCGGCGTATTCGACGCGCGCGGCGAATTCGGCGATCGAGCGCCCCAGGGCCCCGTGGTCCTCTTCCGCAGCGCGGCGATCGGCGGCGCTGTAGCCCTCGGCCCCGAGGCGCTGCAGCTTGGCCCGCTGGCTGGCCAGTTCGCCCTGGCTCCGCCGCAGGTCGCTGCCCACGGTGCGCGAGAGCACCAGGTTCAGCACCAGGAAGCCCAGCAGGCCGCCGGCGACCTGCAGGACGAAGCGCCGGTTGCGCTGCCAGTACTGCTCGATGTCCATGGGTCGGGGAAGGTTCGGGGAGGGGCGCGAAAGGGGCGGGCGAAAGCGGGCGCGGGCTCAGGCCCGGGCGCCGCGCGCTCGAGCGCCTGGGTGTTGGATCGGAGCCTGCGGAGAGCCCGGCCACAGCGCGAACGCGCCCGGCGAGCGCGGCCCGCGGGTTCTCCTCGCGTCAAGCTCCGGGGATGGCGGACTGCCAGATTCGAGCGCGGCTGGGCGCGCGGCTGGGCGCGCGGGCGCGGCCGGGCGGCCCCGGCGGAGCGTGGGCGCGCGCTCGGCGCGCCAAACGCTCCACGGCAGGCAGGCCGGCGCGCTCATCCGCCCTCCTGGGTGTCCTCGACCTGCGCGGGCGCGTCGCTGCCGAGCAGCGTGAGCCGCAGGCTGAAGCGGGCGCCGTCGGGGGACAGGCCCTCGCGCAGGCGCGCCTCGGGCAGCTCCGCACGCAGGGCCTCGACGAAGCGCTGGAACACGGCCGCGTTGGGCTCGATGCCCTCGCTGGCGCTGCCCTCGAGCACCAAGACTGGCGCGCGCTCGCCCTGCCCGAAGCCGAAGTCCTTGTCGGCCACCTGATCGAGGTTCAGGTTGGTCAGCCAGAAGCCGAACGGCAGGCGGCGCTCGAGCACCTCCAAGGCGCGGGCCAGGGACTCGCCCGAGAGCGCCATGCGTTCGAGCTCGGCGGCCACCTCGGCGCGGCGCTGGCTTTCCTCCAGCAGCTGGCGGGTCTCCGCATCGTTGGACTCCCCGGCGCGCACGTCGCGCTTGAGGCGCGCGACCTCCGCGCGCACGTCGCCGAGCCGGGCGCTGCGCTGCTGGTAGCCGATGCCCAGGGAGATCAGCAGCACGGCCGCGGCCAGGATCAGGAACAGGGTGCCCTGCAGGAACTCCCGCCGGCGTTTTTCGGCGGCCGGCAGGATCTGGATGCCATAGGCCTGATCCCAGGAGCCGGCGGTGGCCAGGCCCAGGGCGATCACCGCCCGCGCCTTGTGGGCTTCGAGCTCGGCGCGCGCGGGCTCCGCCAGCTTGGTGGTGTCGACGACCAGGAACGGATCGAAGACCTCCGTGGCGCAGGACAGCGCCCGGCCCAGATAGGCGGCCAAACCCGGGATCTCGGCGCCCGAACCGCACAGGAACAGGCGATCGAGGTTCAGCTGGCCGAGCTTGATCTGGCTCTTCGCGAACAACACCGAGCTCTGCAGCAGACCGGCCAGTTGCCCGGCGGGCCCCTGGGCGGCTTGGGTGGCGCGCTCGGCGCGGGCGTCGGCGAGGCGTGCGCCGGGGGTCAGGTCGACCCGCCCGAGGGCCTCGCGGGCCGAGGCCTGGCCCAAGCTGGCCTCGAGGGCGCGCTCGAACAGCTCGGTGCCGCCGCCCAGGTTGCGCGCGAAGACCAGGTCGGCGCCGCGCACGATCACCAGGTCGATGTCGCTGCGGCCGATCGAGGCCAGCAGGACCGTGTCGTCGAGCACCACGCCGAAGCGCAGCCAGGCGTTGTAGAGCGCGACCGCGTTGGGCGAGAAATGCTCGAGCGGCCCCTTGAGGGCCGCCAATCCCTCGCGATGGCTGGCCAGCAGGGATTCCTTGGCCAGCGCCAGCAGGACCACGTCTTCGCCTTCGAGCTCGGGCAGATCCGGCAGCACGTTGAAGTCGCCCGCGACCTCGCTCTCCGAGCTGTCGCCGACGCCGGCGATCTCGAAGCGCATCAGCTTTTCGAGCTGCCAGTCCGGCAAGCGCGGCACCCGGCTGTAGCGCAGGTTGACCTCGCGGCCGGTGACGCCGATGCAGGCGCGCACCAGGGGGAAGCCCGGTTCGGCCGCTTCCCAGGCCGCCTCCAGGGAATCGGCGGATTCGCTGGACAGCCCGAAATGGGTCACCACGAAGGTGTTGCCCTTGGCGTGCCCCCGCAGGAACACCGAGCCCGCGGTCGAAACGTCGATGCCGGTCGCTTGGCTGG
Source organism: Planctomycetota bacterium (assembly GCA_044359835.1). Taxonomy (GTDB): domain Bacteria; phylum Planctomycetota; class UBA1135; order UBA1135; genus JBIKLM01. Next base: position 7,329 of record JBIKLM010000010.1, on the reverse strand, counting down.
CCATGTCAGCGCTCCTGGGGTTGGCCGGGCTGACCCTCGGCCAGTCGTTCGAGGGTCGCGGCGAGGGGCTCGTTGCCGGCGGCGCGCAGGGAAGCGCGCAGGGTCGGCGCCGAGAGGCCGGCAGCCTTGGCGCGCGGGCTGGCCAGGCGCTGGCGCTCCGCGGCGATGCGCTCGGCCAGGCGAGCGGCGGCTTCGGCGACCGGGTCGCTGCGGCCTTCGAAGGGCAGATGGCGAGCCGCCAGCGCCTGGACGCGCTGCGCGCACTCGCCATACAAACCGTCGAGGCCGAAGAAGGCCGCGCGCTCGAGGGCCTGCTCGACGCGCTCCAGCTCGGCCAAGCCCTCGCTGGACAGGCGCGCCAGGTTGGCTTCCGCTTCGGCCACCAGCTCGCGCTCGAAGGGCGCCTTCTCGAGCAAGCGCGCCGAGCGCGCGTAGACCTCGCCCAGACGCCCGGCGGACAACGCTCGGCGAGCCGCCGCGGATTCCACGGCGGCTTCAGCCCGTTCGGCGGCGAACACGCCCTGGAGATCGAATCCGGGCAGCGGGCCCTCGGCGCTGATCGTGATCTGGATGCGCTCGCCCACCGGCCGCGAGCGCACCGTCACGGGCCCCGCGAAGCCCAGGCGCAGCAGGTCGAGATCGCGGCCGATCAGCAGCTGCCGCAGCCCGCTGCGCTCGAACTGGTCGCCGTGGCTCTGGTAGACGAGGCCCGCGGCCCCGGACGAGTCTTCGGCCAGGCTGGCCAGCGCGCGCTCGCTGCGCTCGAGCAGCACCGGTTCGAGCCACAGCTCGAGCCGTTCGGCGGAGGCCGGCAGGGACAGGCCCTCCGCGGTGCCGGGCGGCGAATCCGTGGCCGCGCCCAAGGCCAGCGGCAGATGGGCGCCGCGCGGGTCCGCGTCCGCGCGCGCGGCCAGCCACAGCAGCGGCCGCTCCTGGCGCGACACCAACAGCGCCAGGGGGCCCTGCGGGGCGTCATCGCCGCGGCGCAGCTCGCCGAGCGGCCAGAGGGCGAAGTCGCCCAGCGCCTTGGACTGTGCCGCCGGCGCGCTGGTCACGCGCCAATCGTCGAGGGCCAGCCCGACGCTCGACTCGGCTTCCCCGCTGGAACCCTTGGGAGGGCAGCCGAACAGCCGCGCCTGCACGCGGTCGAAGCCGGCCAAGGTCGGCAGGCCCAGGGCCAGGGCCGAGGGCTCCGGTTCGAGCGCCGCGGCGATCGAGAGTTCGAAGGGCGGGCGATCCCCGCGGCTCGAGCTGAAGGCCAGGGCGATGCCGGCCTGGGCGCCGGCCGCCCCAAGGGCGCTCACCTCGGCGCGGAGCTCCGAGCCGCCGGAGACCGGCAGGGCCTTGGTCTCGAGGCCGGCCCAGGGCCGCTCGCCGCCCGCGCCGGCATCGGCCAGGGGATCGAGCCCCAAGCCGGTTTGCCCGCTGACCGCGAAGGCCCGCCCGCGGCCGAAGCGCAGCGGCGCCGTCTCGGTTTCGATGAGCGCGGACTCGGCCTCGGGCTGCTCGAACGACCAGTCGGGGCCCAGCAGGTTGCCCGCGGGCTCCTCGAGCCGGGCGCTCGGCCGGTCCTGGCCCGCGCCATCCCCGCTGCCCAGCCACAGGAAAGCCGCGGTGCCGAGGGCCGCGGCGATCAGGGCCCCGGCGGCGAACAGCGCGCCGCGCCCGCTGGGCAAGCGCGAGACGTCCAGGCGCCCGATGGCCGGGGTCTGGGCCTCTCCGTTTTCGGCCGGTACGTCTGCCGTGCGGGCCGGCGCGGGCTTGGCCCGGCGCTCCGCCGCCGGGGCAGGGGCCGGGTCCTTCGGTCGGACCGCGGCAGGCAGCTCGGCGGGCAGCTCGGCCGAGCGCGGGGCCTTGGGTGCGGGCTGGGCCGGGACCGCGGGCAGGGCCCGCGCCGGCAGCTCCGGCGCCTCGCCCCCCAGGACGATTTCGTCCTCGAATTCGAGCGCCAGGCCGCTGCCCAGGGGCTCCGCGGGCAGCGCGCCGGCGCCCTCGGCCAGCAGCGAGAACTCCACGTTGCCGATCCGCAGGGTCTGGCCCGGCTCCAGGCGATGCCGTTCGATGCGCTGGCCTTCGATGCGCGTGCCGTTGGTGCTGCCCAGGTCTTCGACGCTCAGGCTGGCCCCCTCCGGCCGCAGCAGCGCATGGCGGCCGGACACCGACGGATCCTCGAGCACCAGGTCGTTGCCCGGCTTGCGCCCGATCAGCAGGCCCGCCGCGGGCACCGGAACGGTCTGGCCGGCGCGCGGGCCGTTCTCGAAGCGGAGCGTGTGGGACGGGGGCATGCGCCGGGAGCGGCCGTGGACAGGAGCACTAAGGGGGCGGAGGTCCGAGGTTACGCGGCGCGCGACCTGGCGGGGGCGTTCAGGCTAGACCCCGGGGGCGTCCGCCTCAACCGCCCGCGGCGCTGCGCGAGCGCGCGGCGCCTATCCTGGGCCCATGGATCCGCTGCCCAGCGAGTTCGCGCGGCTGCCCCGTTTCCTGCTGGCGGAGGCGCCCCGGGTCGGCGCCCGGGCGCCCCTCGCGGAAGGCGAACTGCACCATGCGGCCAGGGTTTTGAGGCTCGCGCCGGGCGATCGGGCCTTGGGTCTGGACGGGCGCGGGCGCGCCTGGCCCCTCGAAGCGCGGCGCGGCCAAGGCCGGCGCGGCGAGCTCGAGCTGTTCGTCCAGGCGGAGCCCTGGAGCGAGCCCGCGCCCGGCGCCCCGGGCTCCCCGCTGCCCGCGATCGAACTCTGTTTCCCCTGGCCCCGACCCGGTCGCGAGGAGGCCCTGCTCGAGCGCGCGACCCAGCTCGGAGCGGCGCGCCTCCGTCCGTTGCTGTGCGCTCGCACCGGTCCCGAGGACCGCGCCGGGCGGGCGCGGCGCGCCGAGCGCGTGCTGTTGCAGACCCTCAAGCAGTCGCGGGGGCTGTGGGCGCCGGAGCTGCTCGAAGCGGCGCCTCCCGCGGAGCTCCCGAGCTTCATGGGCCGCGAGGTCTGCCTGGATCCGGGGGCCGAGACGCCCCTGCTGGCCTGCCTCTCCAGCGAGCCCCTGGCGCCCCTGCGGCTCTGGATCGGGCCGGAGGGCGGCTTCAGCCCCGCGGAACAGGAGTCCCTGGCCGAGCGCGGCGCCCAGACGGCGCGCCTCGGGCCGTTCGTCCTGCGCATCGAAACCGCCGTCGAGGCGGCCCTAGCGGTGGCGGTCGCGGTCGCCGAAGCTGCGGGCCGCTGACGCGCGCTGCGGCCCTGTCCAGCGGCTCGCCGGCCCCCGATGCCCGTTGCCGTCCTTCTTCGTCGGCCCCACGGGCAAAAAAAGGGAGCCGGCGCCCCCCCCGGACGCCGGCTCCATCACGTCCCAAACCCACTCGAGGTCGCGCCGGGCCGAGCTGGGGACTCGCCCCGGGCGTGCCGGGCTGAGCCGTCCGGGATCTGGGAGCGAACGGGCCAGGGCGCTCTTTTTTTCCGCCCTGCGGGACAGCCGGCGCCCGCCCGCCCGCGCGGCGGGCCGGTGCAAGAAAGGGAGCCGGCGCCCCCCCGGGCGCCGGCTCCGAACACGTCCCAAACCCACTCTTGGGGTGGCGGCCGGGCTCCAAAGCCCCGCGCGCCGACGTGCAGAGCCACCCCGACCCGGTGGGCGAACGGCGGGGGACGGAAATGCTTTCCCAAAACAGCGCGCTTCCCGCCGCTGCAACACCGAATCCCCGAGAGCTAGACAAGCATCCCAGAATCTTGAGCTTCACGATCCGTGGGATCGACCGCAGGCGCGATGGCTCGCGGATCGAACCGAGGCGGCGAACTGCGTCCCGAGCGAGTCGAGCAGGCGCGTCTCCCCCGGCCCGGCCCCCGGTTCATGGCGGCGGCCTGTCAGAGGCTGGGAAAAAATCGGCGCGCAGCGTCGATCCCAGCCTCTGCGGCCGCCGGATGGCGGCCCAAAGGCATGCTGACAGGCTGGTCTGACCTCTCGGGCGTAGCCCGAGTCGATTTTTTCTCAGCCTGTCAGCGCTCCGTCGCGCCCGGGCCGCGAGCCCCACGGGCCCGGGGCATCAGGGGATGCCGTTGCGCTCCTTGATGGAAACGTAGGCGGCGTCGGAGATCACCAGATGGTCGAGCAGGGGCACGCCCACGATCTCGCCGACCGCATGCAGGCGCCGGGTGACCTGGCGATCCTCGGCCGTGGGGGTCGGGTCTCCGCTCGGATGGTTGTGGGCCAGGATCAGCGCGCCGGCCGATTCGCGCACCGCGCGGCCGAAGACCTCCCGCGGGTGCACCAGGCTGGTGGTCAGGGTGCCCTCCGAAATGCGCTCGATGCGCTGCAGCCGGTTGCGGCCGTCGAGCAGGGCGACCCAGACCGATTCCCGGGAACGCCCGCGCAGGTAGGGGGCCAGAGCGGCGTGGGCGCGCTCGGCGCTGTCGAGCAGCGGCCGGGGACCGAGGCGCGCCCGCTCGACCTGCCGGCCGAGCTCGAAGGCGGCCGCCAGCCGCAGCCCGCCCGGCTGGGTCAGGTCGAGGCGCCTGGCGAGCTGCTCGGGATCCAGGGCCGCCAACGCCGGCAGCTCCTGCGGGCGCAGGGGTCGATCGGAGCGCGGCCAGCGGCCCCCTAGCAGGCGTTGCAGCAGGGGCCACAGGTCCGGCTCTCCGGCCGCCGGGCCGCCGGGCGCCAGGGAGGTGGGGCCTTCCGCCCCCGGGAAGTGCAAGGGATCCATGTCCAGGAAGACCGGGATCCGGCCGGGGCGTTGCGACCGGGTACGGGAAATCCAGGAGGAAATCTTTGCAAGCTTCTGGCGCTCCGGAACGGGCCTGGGCATCGTGCCGGGGTCGCCCGGACAAATCTCGCTCACCTCCCGTCGGTGGGAAGCTCTCCCGCCGCCCGGATCCGAGGCCAATCCGGGTCCCCCCCGGGCCGATGAAGACCCCAAGGCGGGCGCTCAGCCAGCGCCCGCACCCCACGATGAGTTCCCTCCTCTCGCTGGCGGCTGCACTCCTGCTCGGCATCTGGCTCGGCCAGACCGCACTGATCCTCCTCAGCTACCGCGCCGACGTCCAGGCCGAGGACGTCAGCCGGCGCCGCTGACCGCCCCTCCCGGGGCGGCGCCGACCGCGGCGGGCACCCCCAGGTGTCCTCCGGGGCCGGCAGCAGCGACGCGGCAGGCGTCCCTGGCCGAGGTTTCGGAAGCACCCCCCGGGTGCCGGACGGGCGACCGCGCCAGCGGCCGCCCGTTTCCGTGCCCGCAGGGCCGCGCCGCCCCGGGCCAGGATCGGGGCCGGGCCAGGCAGACGCTGGAGCTAACGCCCCTGGGCGACCTGCTCGAGGAAGTATGGGTGGGCCTCGGCCAACGGCAGGCCCAGCGCCCGTTCGAAGGCCTGCGCGGCGCTCTGGCCCGCGCCGATGCCGGCCAGCAGGGCCGCCACCCCGCTCTCGCCGTAGCGGCCGATCAGGAAGTCGGTGAACAGCAGGGCCTGGGCGTAGGCCTGACCGATGCGGGCCGGATCGCCGCTCTGGCCCAGATTGCCGGCCAGTTCGGAGAGTTCGAGGGGCGGGTTGCCGAGGGCCCGGCGGGCCAGGGCGCGCTGCTGACCGAGCTCGCCCTCGTGCCACTGGGCCAGGCCTTCGTTGAGCCAGCCGGGCAGCCCACGGCCGGCCAGGCTGTCCAGGAAGGCATGCACCAGCTCGTGCCGCAGGGTTCGCTCCCAGCGCGGGCGGTCGCGGTCCAGGTCGCGGATCGGCACGCGCACCGAGCCGTCGAAAGCCCCGGCGGCCCAGTGCCCGAGGCCGGTGACCGCGTGGAAGGCCTCGGGTGTGTAGATCACCACGCGCAGGCGCGTGCCGCGGGCCTGATTCGGGTCGTGCTGGAAGCGCTCGCGCAGCTCGCCGTAGGCGCGGTCCAGGATCTCGGTCAGCTCGACCGCGCGGGCCAGCAGATCGCGCTGCTCGCCATCGAAGCTGAGCTCGAAATAGAGCGAGCCGTAGCGGGCGAAGTCTCGCTCGGTCTCCTGCTCGCGGCGCCAGCGCTCGATCAGCGGCGGCAGGTCCCCGCGCTCGGGCGCCAGGGCTGCGGCGCGTTCGAGCCGCGCCAAGGCCGCGGCGTGGTCGGCCCCTGGTCGGTCGCGCTCGGCCTGCGCCCAGCGGGCCAGGGCCTCCGCCAGGTTGGCGCGGAAGGTGGCCTGTTCCGGCTCGGCCGCGTGGCACTGCTCGAGCAGCGCGGCGACGGCCTGCAGTTCGGCGACGTCGTCCCCCGCCGACGCCAGCCGCTCGACCGCGCTGTTGTTGAGCGCGTTCCAGGATTGGCCCGGGGCGGCCGCGGGAGCGCCCGGGACCGGCGGGCCCGCGGCCTGGCGCCGGGCCGCGACCGGGGACGTTTCCAGCCCGGGCTCGGGCTCCTGGCGGGCGGGCGCGGGGGCCTCGAGCAGCCGGGTGGCCAGGAACGCCAGGGCCGGCACGAGCACCAGCGCAGCCAGGGCCGCCAGGCCGCGCAGCGCGCCGCCGCGCCGGCTCACGGCAGGCCCTCCGGTCGCTCGGCCCGTCCGACGCCGCGGGCCTCGAGGGCCTCGGGAAAGCGCGTGTAGCTGGCCGCAAAACCGTGGCGCTGGGCGATCGCGCGCAGCCGGCCGAGCAGCTCTTCGTGCAGCGCCTGCATGGCGCTCTCGGTCTGCGGATCGCAGAAGTAGGTCCGGCAGCCGAGCGGACGCCCCGCGCGGTTGGTGCAGCGCCCGCGCACGTGATAGGGACAGCGTCCGGCTGCCTCCGGCGGCGGCGCCGTGGGCGCGACCTCGGCGGCGTAGTCCGCTTCGAGGGTCGTGGCGAACAGCTCGTGCCCAGCCTGTTCGAAGCGGCAGCAAACGCCGCGCGCCAGGCACACCGAGCCGGAAGCGGCGATCTTGCTCTCGAGCTCGGCGTACAGGGCGGCCAGTTCGTCGAAGGCCGCCCGGCGAGCCTCGGCCGACGGCAGGGGTTCGATGCCCGGGCAGGTCTCCAGGGCGCGCTCGAATCCGTCCCCCCCCGCGAGCACCGAATCCCAGTACGGGAAGCGCCGGCAATGCTCCGGCCGCGCCGCGTAGACGCTGCAATGGTTGTGGCCTTCGAGCAGCGCGCAGCGGCCGTTGCCGGCGGGCAGGTGCTCGGCCTCGCGCAGCGCCTCGCGCAGGGCTCCGCTGCGCGGATCGATCACCAGGCGCACGAAACGGGAGCGGAAGGTTTCGAGCCCGATGCCCAGAGCCTCGGCGAGGGTGCGATCTTCGCCGGGCGCGAGATAGGCATGCCCCTCCCCCACCGTGCAGCAGCGGCCCGAGCGCCGGCAGGCGAAGCGGAACGGACGGCGGGCCGTCAGGCCCGGATCCGGCGCGGCGGGCGAGG
>JBIKLM010000194.1:0-7884 GCA_044359835.1 Planctomycetota bacterium | reverse complement strand
GTGGGCCACCAGGCCGGCGAGGGACGGCGCGATCGCCCCGGCCGGCAGGAGCAGCGCAGCGCTGGCCTTGCCGCTGGCATCGAGGAGGCCCAGGGCGCCCACCAGGGGACCGCTGCCGGCCAGCGTCATCCCCAGGTAGGCGTCCGGCACCAGCGGTAGCAGGAGTCCGTCGAGCGGGACCCCTGGAGCCGTGCCCGACAGCGATCCGAGCAGCAGGTGCAGCGCGCCCGCTTGGTTTGGCCCTCCATGCAGCGAAAACTGCACGCTCCCCCCGCTGGCGATCGACAGCGCGCCGATGCTGCTCGAAAGCGCCTGGCAGACGTCGGGTGTGCCCTCCCCGTCGAGGTCGAGCGCCAAACCGGATGAGATATCGCACGGGTCGGGCACGCCGTTTTTGTTGCAATCCGCAGCCAGGCCCTGGCTCACTTCCGCAGCGTCCGCCAGCCCGTTGTGGTCGCAGTCGGGCTCCAGATCGAACACGTAGACCGAGCCCGCGTGGAAGACCCCGCCGCCGTCGTCGTGCGGCGATCCGATCAAGGCTGTGACCCCCGAGAGGCCCACGGCGGTGCCGAAGTTGTCGTTGTTGGCGGCATCGGGCGCGGTCAGCGTGGCCTGTTCGGTCCAGACGCCGCTGGCATGGGTGAAGACGTGCCCGGAGCCGGCGAAGGCTTGACCTCCCACGTCGGTCAGGGAGGCGCCGACCAGCAGCCGCGAGTCCTCCAGAGCGAAAGCATGACCGAAGCGCGCGCCGGGGACCGCCAGGGCAGGCAAGAGCTTGCTCTGCTGGCTCCACACGCCGCCGTTGCGCACGAAGGAATAGACCGCGCCGGCATCCACGGCTCCAGGCCGGTCCGCCTTGGGCGCTCCCAGGATCGCCAGGTCGCCGCTCACGAACACCGCATTGCCCAGCTGGTCGTCGGGGGCCAGGTCCACGGGACTCAAGCGCGCCTGCTGGGCCCAGCTCGAGCCGCTGCGCACGAACACGTAGGCCGCGCCCCCGTCCGGTCCGCTCGGCAGGTCGCGCAGGGGCGCTCCCACGATCGCGGTGTCGCCCGAGAGGTGCACGCGCGCCCCGAAATAATCGATGGCAGCCCCATCCTCGGCGACCAGCTTGGCCTGCTCGATCCAGGCACCTCCGCTGCGCACGAACACGTACGCGGCGCCGGAATCCGTACCCCCGGCGTTGTCGTCGAAGACCGCTCCCACGATCACGGTGTCCCCCGAGATGGCCACCGACATGCCGAAGCGATCCAGATCCGCCGCATCGCTGGCGGTCAATTTGGCTTGTTCGCTCCACAGGCCTGCCGTCCGCACGAAGACGTAGGCCGAGCCCGCATCGGTGACGCCCGAGTGGTCGTCGTCGCGAGCCCCCACGACGAGCGTGTCCCCCTCGATGGCCACCGCATGCCCGAACAGATCCTGGAAAGCCGCGTCGCCTGCGGTCAGCTTGGCCTGCTCCGTCCAAGCGCCGCCGCTGCGCACCAGCACATAGGCCGATCCCGCCCAACCGATCCCGGAGTGCTCGTCGAAGCGCGAGGTGGCCACCAGTGTGTCGCCGGAAACCGCCAAGGCGCGCCCGAAACTGTCGTCATATCCCGGATCGCTGGCGTTGAGCTTGGAGTGCTGCGCCCAAGCCGCGGGACCGAGCGCCCGGCCGATCCCCGACAGGGCGCACAGGGCCCCGAGTCCGGCGAGCGGCAGACAGGAAACCGATAGGGCGAGGCGCCCCAGGCGGGACAGTCGATTCATGGAAATCCTCAAGCGAGCCGAAGCGAGGCCTGGATCGGATCCTAGCCGCCGAGGCCCGATCCGGCCGGGAATTCCCTCCATGGGCAAGATCGGAAACGCGGCGAGCCCTCGACACGGCCGGGCTGCCCTTCCGCTCGCTCGTTCGAGGCTGGCGGTCCCGAGTCGCCGGCTCCGGTCAGGTGTCCCCGGCCCGAGGAGGTCCTTCGTCCAAGCTCGAACCTGGTCTTGTGGGGGGCTCTCGCCGTTTGATCGTCCCTAGACCCTGGGGGATCGGCGCCGGCTCCGGCCCAGCGGTTCGCCCGGCACCCGATTCGATCGTGAGAAAGAAACCCGATCGAGCGGCGGAAGCCCGAGCCGTCGCCGCCGATGTCGATGGGCAGGCGATCTCTGCTAACCAGCCCGAGATCCACACCTGCCCCGACTGGACCCTTGGCCAGGCAATTCTCTCGCTCCAGGCCGGGGCCTCCCGGTCGCAGGAGGGCGAAGCGCACGACCCTATGGCGTGTGTGCTCGTCCGACTGCACACCCAACTTCCGACCACCCGTTTCCCCATGCTCGGCCCGTTGGCCACGCGCCATGTCGCGGCCGAGCCCCTCATCCATATTCCCATGCTGTATCTCCTGCTCCTGTCCCTCTCGAGCTTCGTCTCCTCGGGCGCCGAACCGCAGCCCGTTCCTGCGCTCTTCGACCTGCCGGAACTGTCGCCGGTCTGCGTGGTCGGCCTGGAGCCTTCCAGCGATCGCTCTGCGCCGGCCTGGATCCTGCCGCCCCAGCTCACCGTGCTTCTGACCGATTCGGAGCAGCCGGCCAAGGCCGGCGGCCCCTACGACGAGCTGCTGGTCCTTTCCGCCGCTCAAGACGGGACTGGCTGCACGCCCAACGGCAACGTCGATGTGGAGTACATCCACGGTGAGCTCAAGGAGCCTGTCAAGTTGACCTTCACCATCCCCTTCCCCTGCCCGGGCGGCGTGATCATCATGCGCACGGTCACCCACAGCGTGGTTTACCAGACCGTCACGGAGCGCACGACACGTTACCGGTCCTCGAGCAAGCCGGGGGTGGAGTGCTCGCCCCTGGTGACCGAACGGAGTTTCACTCAGGTAGCCAGTGAGAGCTGGTCCTATGGGCCGGGCCCCATCTGCCCGGGCGAGTGCTGCCTCCTCTCGACCACGACCAGCAAGCTCGAGTACTCGGACGACATTTATCAGGGAAAGGTCCAGCAGAACTCGATCAAGATCATCTGTCCGGACGGTAAACCCGGCACGCAGACGACCATCACCGAGACCTACCTGCGGAATTCACGCTGGGTCACCGTAGAAACCTACATCCCGACCTGCCCGGGAGCCGTGTGTCCGCCGAGCCAGGTCGAGGGACTCTGGAGCCCCTCGATCCACGCCACCGTCGTCAAAGTCACGAACGACTGCCAGCCGGAGCATTGATCGCCCTGCGCCCGGGCGGTTGCTCGGCCACCCGGTCCGCTCGGCTGGTCCTCGTGCTCGAGGCACCTCGCGCGGCTGCGGACTTGCCCGCTGCCGGATGCATGCCTGGCCTGGACGGAGTCCGCGTTGGCGCCGCCCCTGGAATCGCGCGGTCGATCGAGGGGTGGTCCTGACCGGAGCAGCGGGCCTGCCTCCGGCGGCCGGAGCCGAGGCCCGTTGCCCGGGGCACCTTCCGAGCGACTCGAGGCGCCGCGCGCCGACCCTGGAGCCGGCGCGCTCCTCGACGATCGGCGCCCGGGGAGCAAGTCCTGCGCGGAAGGGCCGAGGAGCTCCTGTTAGGCTGGGACCGGCGTCTCGAGGGCGATCGCTGGACAGCGGCCCTCGGGACGCCGGTTGCTTCCTGGACCGAGTCGAACTCCCCCGATCCCGCCGATGCTCGAACTGCTGACCGACCCGAACGCTTGGCTGGCCCTGCTGATGCTCACCTCCCTGGAGGTGGTGCTGGGCATCGACAACCTGGTGTTCATCACGATCGTGGTCGGGCGCCTGCCGGATCACCAGCGCGCCAAGGGCCTGCGGATCGGGTTGGGGCTGGCGCTGGCCACGCGGCTGGCGCTGCTGTTCACCCTGTCGTGGCTGATCGGGCTGACCGCGCCCCTGTTCGGAATCGCCGGACAGGAGCTTTCGGGGCGCGACCTGATCCTGATCTTCGGGGGTTTGTTCCTGCTCTGGAAGGCGACCACTGAGATGCACCACCAGATGAATCCGGACGAGCAGGGCACGCTGCATGGGGGCGGGAAAGTTGCTCGCTTCGGCACGACGATCGCGCAGATCGCGCTGATCGATATGGTTTTCTCGCTCGATTCGGTGATCACCGCCCTGGGCATGGTCAAGCACCTCGAGATCATGATCGCCGCGGTCTTGATCTCGATGGCCGTGATGCTGGCCGCGGCGCGGCCGATCGGCGGCTTCGTTTCCAAGCACCCGACGTTCAAAGTCCTGGCGCTGAGCTTCCTGGTGCTGATCGGCGCCCTGCTGGTGGCCGAGGGCTTCGAGGTGCACGTGCCCAAGGGCTACATCTACTTCGCCATGGCCTACGGCCTGGGGGTCGAGCTGGTCAACATGCGCGTGCGCGCCCGGCGCCTGGCCATGGCCAAGAAGTAGCGCGACGGGGCCGCCCCGGGCGGTGCTGGCCGCCCGACGAGGCCTGAAAAGCACAGCATCCCGCGCTCCTGTCAGGGAGCGCGGGATGCAACTGCGGCCGATCCGGAATTCGCCGGAATCAGGCTCTAATCCGGGCGGGAACCGGGACGGCGAGGTCCCGGGGTAGAGCGCTTCTCAGCCGCGCTTCTCAGCCGGCTTTTCGGTCGGGCGCTCGGCGGGCTTTTCCGCGGGCTTCTCGGCGGCCGCTTTGGCCTGGGCTTCGCGCAGCTTGGCCACCTGAACGGCCGGATCCTTCTGGAAGGCGCGCTTGCAGCCGCCGCAGCAGACCTTGACCAGCTGCACGCCGTAGAGGAACTCCTGGGGCGCGCCGTTGACGTCCAGGGGCTCGCCGGAGATGAAACAGGTCGTCAGCGGATAGCTGGCGCGCTGGGCTTCGATCAGAGCCGCGTCGATCTTGGCCATCGAGGGAGCCGGGTCCTTCAGGAAGGCGGCCTTGCAGTCGGGGCAGCAGAAGCGCGCCAGGCGCGTGCCGTGCACCACGTCGACGGCCTTTTCGCCCAGCTCCTGGCCCGAGATCGGGCAGGTGGTCAGGGGGTAGCTCGGCTTCTGGGCGGCGATCACCGCGGCGTCGATCTTGGCGATCGCTTCGGCCGGGGTCTTGGTGGCGCCGCGGGTGCAGCCCTTGCAGCACACGCGGATCAGGCGGCCTTCGGCGACCAGGTTCAGGGGCTCGCCCATCGAGCCCAGGGGCTCGCCGGAGACCACGCACACGTCCAGGGGGTAGCTGGGCAGCTGGGCGGCGATCACCGCGGCGTCCAGCTCGGCCTGGGTCGGGGCGGCGGCGGGCGCCTGGGCCGCCGGGGCGGCCTCGGCGGGGCGCTTCTGGGGTTCCTGGGCGAACAGGGACAGGGTCAGCAGCAGGGTGGCGCCGATCCAGGCGCCGAGGGCGGCGAAGCGTTGCATGGGGGTGACCAGCGGGGGACAGGTGGATCGCAGGGCCATACCCTAATCGGGCCCGGCCCCGAGCCGATCCTTGGGCCGCCGGGCCCTCCGGTTCGACCCTTCGGGGGAATCCGCAACCTGCCGCCCCGTCCCCGGTTCCATGCCCCTGTGACTCCTCCGGAGCCCCGCGAAACCCTGCAACCGCCGGCCAAGTGGCCCGCCCCGTCCCCTCCCGGGCCCCAGGGCCCCGAGGCCGACGACCCGGGCACGGCCTGGATGCTGGCCTTCCAGGGGGGCGACGGGGCCGCTTTCGAGGCCCTTGTGCGGCACTATTCCGACCCCCTGTACCGCCTGCTGACCCGCTTCCTCGGGCCGGTGCCCCAGCGCGAGGACCTGGTCCAGGAGGTCTTCCTGCGGGTCTTCAAGGCCAAGGAGCGCTACGAGCCCAGCGCGCGCTTCAGCACCTTCCTGTACCGCATCGCCTTCAACCTGGCCGCCAACGAGCGCGAGAAGGCGCGCCATCGCCAGACCCGCTCCCTGGGCGACGACGGCACCGGCCAGCGCCCCGCCGAACCCGCCGATCCGGGCGCCCCCGACCCGAGCTTGCACCTCGAACAAAACGACGTCTCCGCCGCGGTGCGCGCCGCCATCGAAGCCCTGCCGGCCAAACAGCGCATGGCGCTGCTGCTGGCCAAATTCGACGAACTGCCCCACGAGGAGATCGCCCGCGTGCTGGACCTGTCGGTCCCGGCGGTCAAATCCCTGGTCCACCGCGCCCGCGAGACCCTGCGCGAGCGCCTGTCCCCTTTCCTGCTGGAGCAATCGGCATGAAGCGCTTCGCCCCCCCCTCGGGCGCCGGCGCCGGTGCCCCCGGCGATCCCCTGGACGCCCTGCTGGGCCGGCTGCCCGAGCCCGCCACCCCGGCCGACCTGGCCGCGCGGACCCTGGCCGCGGTGCAGGCCGAAGCGGCGCTCGACCGGCTCTTGGACCGGCATCTGCCGGCCGAGGCGCCCTCCGGCCTGTCCGAGCGCGTGCTGATCGGCCTCGGTCAGCGGCCGGCGCCCCGTGTTTGGCGCCCCGTCCTGCGCCGCCCTTCGACCTGGGCCCTGGCCTTGGCGGCGGCGGCCCTGCTGGCCGTGGCCCTGGGACTGTGGCGGCGGCCCTCGGCCGCGCTGCCCGAGGATCGGCTGGCCCAGGCGCCGCGCGCGCCGGCGGCTGGCACCGCGCTCGCGCCCGACGCGGAAACCTCGGGCGCCGAGACCCGTGGTCCGGCTGCGGCCCCGCCGCTCGCGGCCGAGGCCGACGTCGATCCGGAGCTGCTGGCGGTGCTCGAGGTGCTGGAGAACTGGGAGACGCTCACCGATCCGTCGGTCTTGGCCTTGGAGCTCGAGCAGGACTCGAGCTGGTGGAGCGAGCTGGAAGCGGCCCTGCAGCCCGCTGCCGCGGAGGATTCCGATGAGGGTTGATCGGCTGAGTGAGATTCCTCTCCGACTGCGCGCGAACCGTGGCGCCAGGCTGTCGGCATCCGTTTGGGCCGCCCTCCGGCGGGCGAGCGGTCGGCTGTCCGCGGTCCGAGGGCTGTGGATCGTGGCCCTCCTGGCCGCGGCCTTGACCTCTGGCGGCAGCGCCCTGGCCCAGGAGCCGGGTCCGAGCGCCCTGGAGCTGTGGCAGCGCCTGCCGCCCGAGCGGCAGGCCGAGCTGCGCCAGCGTTTCGAGGACTTCCGCAAGCTCGAACCCGAAGCCCGCGCCGCGCTGGTGGAACGGGCGCGGGGCCTGCGCGAGCGGCTCGAGCAGATCGACGCGAAGTTCGGTCCGGAGGAACGCGAGCGCCTGCAAGCGCTGCCCAAGGACCTGCGCCGGCGGACCCTGGTGGATTTCCTGAGGGCGCGCGCGCGCTTCCATTTCCCCGATCCGAATCGGCTGCTTCCGCCGGACTTGGAGCGTGAGCTCGCGAACTCCTCGCCGGGCCAGGGTCCCAAGCTGTTCGAGCGCGCCCGCATCCACGTGCACGAGCGCGCCGTCGAGCGCACCCTCGAGCGCTTCGGCCCGCGCCTCGGCCTGTCCCCGGAGCGCCTGGAGGAGCTGCGCGGGCTGCCGCCGCAGGAGCGGGCGCGCCAGCTGCGCCAGCACTTCGACGCCTGGCGCGCCGAGGACATGCCGCCGCGGCTGCGCGAGTTCCTCGAGCAGCGCCAGCTCGGCTCCGAAAGCCTCTGGCTGGGGGGCCCCGCTGCCGGTCGGGGGCTTGCCCCCGGCGAGCGAGCGGACCCCGAAGGGCCCCTCGAGCGCCCCGCGCCGCCGTACCAGCCCGCGATCGGCCGGCGCATCCTCAGCGCCTTGGAGCCGCGCCTCGACGACTTCCTGGACGCGGCCGAAGCCGGACGGCGTCTGACGTTCGAGGAGGTCGAGCGTCTACAGCGCCAGCGACTGCTGGCGGCCTTCCCGCGCCTGTCGGAAGCTCCGGCGCTGTTGCGCCGCGACCTCGAGAACACGCCGATCCGCGAGCTGCTGATGCGGGCGCGCATCAGCCTCGACCTGCCCCGCGGTCGCGCGGCCCTGTTCCCGCGCGCGCGCTGAGGTGTGGTGTGGCTCG